>NZ_PSUU01000012.1:0-82438 GCF_002932015.1 Rathayibacter sp. AY1H3 | reverse complement strand
CAGATCGCCCGGGGGATCATGACCGACCCCGAGCTGCTCCTGCTCGACGAGCCGGCCGCGAGCCTCGACCTCGGCCCCCGCCCCCGACTCCGAGGCGCCGACCGGCCCCGAGGGCGGCGACCCGCGAGGAGGCCGGCCGTGATCCCGCTCGGCCGGGTCCCCGACGCGCACGCCTGCTCCCGAGCGGGCTGCCCGCGGACGGCGACGTTCGCGATCGCGTGGCGGAACCCGAGGATCCACGCGGAGGACCGTCGGAAGACCTGGCTGGCCTGCGGCGAGCACCTGGAGTTCCTGCGCGAGTTCCTCCTCGCCCGCGACTTCCCGCTCGAGGTGAAGCCGCTCTACACGGTCGATCGCGGAGCGGAACGATGAGCGGCGACGCGCCCCGTCCCTCCTGGCGCTTCGTCTTCTCGCGACGCTGGTTCGGCTACCTCGCTCTCGCGATCGTCTTCGCCGTCGCCTGCGTGCTGCTCTCGCGCTGGCAGGTCGCGCGGCTCGACCAGGCCGCCTCGACCAACCGGCTGGTCACCGCGAACTGGACCGCCGACCCGGTGGCGCTCGACGGGCTGCTCCCCGCCGACTCCACGTGGGACGACGCCCTCGAGTACCGCCCGGTCGAGATCACCGGCGTCTACGAGACGCAGGGGCAGACCCTCGTCCGCAACCGGCCCTACAACGGCAACCCCGGCTTCGAGATCCTGACGCCGCTGCGGCTCGACGACGGCAGCGTGTTCGTCGTCGACCGCGGCTGGGTCCCCGTCGGCTCGACCCAGGACTCCCCCGACGCGATCCCCGCGCCGCCCGAGGGAGAGGTGACCGTCGTCGCCCGCCTGAAGCCCGCGGAGGGACGGATCGACGGACGCTCCGCACCGGCCGGCCAGATCGCCACGATCCAGCTCGACGACCTGTCGGCGCAGCTGGACGAGCCCCTGCGGACCTCGGCGTACGGCCTGCTGGTCGCCGAGGCGCCGGCGCCGGTCGACGCTCCCCCGCTGGCCGCGATCAAGCCGGTCGCCGACGAGGGCCTGCACATCAGCTACGCGATCCAGTGGGTGCTGTTCGCCGTCATGGGCTTCGGCGGGCTCGGCTGGGCGATCCGCCACGAGTACCGAATCCGCAACGCAGACGACCCCGAGGTCGTGGCGGCCGAGGAGCGGCGCGAGGAGCGCCGCCGACGCCGCGGCCGCAGCGACTCCGAGGTCGAGGACGAGCTGCTCGACGCCCGCTAGGCGAGCGTGATCAGGTCGAGGTAGTCGGCCGCCCAGTGGTCCTCGGTGCCCTCCGGCATGATCAGGACGCGCTCGGGGTTCAGCGCCTCGACGGCTCCCTCGTCGTGGCTGACCAGGACGACCGCGCCCTCGTAGTGCGCGAGCGCGTCGAGGATCTCCTCGCGGCTCGCGGGATCGAGGTTGTTGGTGGGCTCGTCGAGCAGGAGAACGTTCGCGCCCGAGACCACGATCATCGCCAGGGCGAGACGGGTCTTCTCCCCGCCGGAGAGGACCCCGGCCGGCTTGTGCGAGTCGTCCCCGGTGAACAGGAACGAGCCCAGGACCCGGCGCGCCTCGGTCTCGGTGAGGTTCGGGCTGGAGGAGACCATGTTCTCGAGCACCGAGCGCTTGACGTCGATCGTCTCGTGCTCCTGCGCGTAGTAGCCGATCCGGAGGCCGTGCCCGGCCTCGATCACTCCGGTGTCGGGCTGGTCGACGCCGCCCAGGATGCGCAGGAGCGTCGTCTTGCCCGCTCCGTTGAGCCCCAGGATGACGACCTTGGAGCCGCGGTCGATCGCGAGGTCGACGGCGGTGAAGATCTCGAGCGAGCCGTAGCTCTTCGACAGGTTCTGAGCCTGCAGAGGGGTGCGACCGCAGGCGGACGGGGTCGGGAACCGGAGCTTCGCGACGCGGTCGACCGCGCGGACCTCCTCGAGCCCGCTGAGCATGCGCTCGGCACGCGCGACCATCTGGTGCGCCGCTGCGGCCTTCGAGGCCTTCGCGCCGAACTTGGCGGCCTGCAGCTGGAGGGCGCCGGCCTTCTTCTCGACGTTGACCCGCTCCTTCTTGCGGCGCTCCTCGTCGGCGGCGCGCTGGCGCTGGTAGTTCTTCCAGTTCATGTTGTAGACGTCGATGACCTGGCGGTTGGCGTCGAGGTAGAAGACGCGGTTCACGGTCTCGCCGACCAGGTCGATGTCGTGGCTGATCACGATGAAGCCGCCGCGGTAGTTCTTGAGGAACTCGCGGAGCCAGACGACGGAGTCGGCGTCGAGGTGGTTCGTCGGCTCGTCGAGGATCAGCGTGCTCGCGTCGGAGAAGAGGATGCGCGCGAGCTCGATGCGGCGCCGCTGGCCACCGGAGAGCGTCTTGAGCGGCTGGTCGAGGATCCGGTCGGGGAGGTTGAGGTTGCTCGCGATCGACGCGGCCTCCGCCTCAGCCGCGTATCCGCCGAGGGAGAGGAAGCGGTCCGTGAGGTTGCCGTACTTCTTCATGCCGGCCTCGCTCACGGAGGTGTCGCTGCTCGACATCGCGACCGTCGCCTCCTGCATGCCGAGCACCAGCTGCCCCAGCCCGCGGGCGTCGAGGATGCGGGTGCGCGCGAGCTCCTCCGGGTCGCCGGAGCGCGGGTCCTGAGGGAGGTAGCCGATCTCGCCGCCGCGGTCGACCGTGCCCTTCGAGGCGATGAGGTCGCCCGCGAGGACCTTGGTCAGCGTCGTCTTCCCCGCCCCGTTGCGGCCGACGAGGCCGACCTTGTCGCCGTCGCCCACCCGGAAGGAGACGTTCTCCATCAGGAGTCGGGCGCCGACTCGGAGTTCGAGGTCGTGCACGCTGAGCACAGTGCTGTCCGTTCCCGCCAAGAAATGGCGTTCGGTTCGGGAGGAGTGGGGCAAGGGGCCGCGATGCGGCAGCCCCCTAGTATATTTCCTGAGCCGCGGGGCGGATCCACGTCCGCTCACCGCGGACGCGCTCGCTCCTCGCTCTCGGGCGACCAGGACTCTCGGAGATCACCCATGTCCCCTTCCTCTTCCGCCCTCCCGCGCCCGGTCCTCGCCGACCGGCTCGTCACCCGCTCCGTCGCGACCGACGCCCTGCTGGTGCTCGCGGGTGCGGGTCTCACCGCAGCGATGGCGCAGCTGTTCATCCCGATGTGGCCGGTCCCCTTCACGGGCCAGACCTTCGCGGTCCTTCTGGTCGGCACGACGCTCGGCGCACTCCGCGGCGCGCTGTCCATGCTCGTGTACGCGCTCGTCGGCGCTCTCGGCGCCCCGGTCTTCACCGAGGGCTCGCACGGCTGGGCGGTCCTCGCGGGTCCCACCGGCGGCTACATCGTCGGCTTCGTCCTCGCGTCGATCGTCACCGGGTGGCTCGCCCAGCGGCAGTGGGACCGTCGCGTCCTCGGCACGCTGGTGACCTTCCTCGCCGGCACCGCCACCATCTACCTCGTCGGCTTGCCCTGGCTGGCCGCCGCCCTCGCCTCGCTGGGGCTGCCAGCCGACCTCGGCTCCGTCCTCTCCGCGGGACTCGTGCCCTTCCTGGTCGGCGACGCGCTCAAGGCGCTGGTCGCTGCCGCGCTGCTCCCCACCACCTGGGCGATGCTCTCGCGACGCTCGCGCTGAGCGGTCGCACGGACGCCGAAGGGCCGGGAGGACGATTCCTCCCGGCCCTTCGGGCGTCCGGCAGAGGTCGAGCCGCCCGGTCCTCCTGCTCGACCTCGGTGGGCACCTCCACCGACTCGACCGGCGGGGACGACGACGGCCCCGGACTCCGGAGCCGTCCCGCCCGGCCGTTCCGACTCCACGACGGACTGCGACAGGCTGAAGACGACAGGAACGCCGAAGGGCCGGGAGGACGACTCCTCCCGGCCCTTCGGCGTCGGTGTGCAGCGGCTAGATCGAGAAGCCGAGTGCGCGCATCATGTCGCGCCCGTCCTCGGTGATCCGGTCGGGACCCCACGGCGGCATCCAGACCCAGTTGATCCGGAACGCCTCGACGATGCCGTCGAGCGACTCGGCGGTCTGCTCCTCGAGCACGTCGGTCAGCGGGCAGCCCGCCGAGGTGAGGGTCATATGGATGACGAGGGCGTCGTTCTCGTCGTCCCAGCCCAGGTCGTAGATGAGTCCCAGGTCGACCACGTTGACCCCGAGCTCGGGGTCCATGACGTCCTTGAGGGCTTCCTCGACCTGGTCGAAGAGCTTCGGCTCGAGAGTGGTGACCGCCATGATCAGACCGTCGCCGAGGTCAGGAAGCGGTCGTAGCCCTCGTCCTCGAGCCGGGTGGCGAGCTCCTTGCCGCCCTGCTCGGCGACGCGGCCGGCGACGAAGACGTGGACGAAGTCGGGCTGGATGTAGCGCAGGATCCGCGTGTAGTGCGTGATCAGCAGCACGCCGAGACCGGTGCTCTGGTGGGCGCGGTTGACTCCCTCCGACACGATCTTGAGCGCGTCGACGTCGAGGCCGGAGTCGGTCTCGTCGAGGACGGCGAACTGCGGGGCGAGCAGCTCGAGCTGGAGGATCTCGTTGCGCTTCTTCTCGCCGCCCGAGAAGCCCTCGTTGACGTTGCGCGCCGCGAAGGACGAGTCCATGCGGAGGTTCGCCATCGCCGACTTGACGTCCTTCGTCCACGTGCGGATCGCGGGCGCCTCTCCGGCGATCGCGGTCTTGGCGGTGCGGAGGAAGTTGGTGTTGGTCACACCGGGGATCTCGACCGGGTACTGCATGGCGAGGAAGAGGCCCGCGCGGGCGCGCTCGTCGACGGACATGTCGAGGACCTCGACGCCGTCGAGGGTGATCGAGCCGCCGTCGACGTGGTACTTGGGGTGTCCCGCGATCGTGTACGCGAGGGTGGACTTGCCGGACCCGTTGGGGCCCATGATCGCGTGGATCTCACCCTGGTTGATGGTGAGATCGACACCGCGGAGGATCTGCTTGGTCCCCTGCTCGGTCTCGACACTGACGTGGAGATCGCTGATCTGGAGAACGGACATTCAGACTTCCTTCGTGACGGTCGGGTCGATGTAGACGTCGCCGTCGATGATCTCGACGACGAAGACGGGGACCGGCTCGTAGGCCGGGAGGTTCAGGGGGGTGCCGGTGCGGAGGGAGAACTGGGAGCCGTGCGCCCAGCACTCGAGGCTGTCGCCCTCGACGAAGCCCTCGGAGAGCGAGATCTCGCCGTGGGTGCAGGTGTCGCCGATGGCGTGGATCTCGCCGGCGGAGTCCTGCACGACCGCGATCGCGACTCCGTCGACCTCGACCCGCATGGCCTGGTTGGGGATCAGCTCGGAGACCGAGCAGATCATCGCGGCGTTGCTCATGCGCTGACCGCCGCTCCGCGGGAGGAGCCGGTCTGGCCGGCGCTGCCGGCGAGCTCCGCCTCGATCGCGAGCTGCAGGCGGTCCTCGAGCTCGGCGACCTTGATCTGCTGCACGATCTCGCTGAGGAACCCGCGCACGACCAGGCGTCGCGCCTCGTCCTCACGGATCCCGCGGGACTGCAGGTAGAAGAGCTGCTCGTCGTCGAAGCGGCCGGTCGCCGAGGCGTGCCCCGCTCCGGCGATGTCACCGGTCTCGATCTCGAGGTTCGGGATGGAGTCGGCGCGCGTGCCGTCCGAGAGGACGAGGTTGCGGTTCTGTTCGTAGCTGTCGGTGCCGGTGGCGCTGTTGCGGATCAGGACGTCGCCGATCCAGACGGTGCGCGCGCCCTCGCCCTGCAGCGCGCCCTTGTAGGTCACGCGGCTGCGGGTGTCGGGGGCGTCGTGGTCGACGTACACCTGCTGCTCGAGGTGCTGGCCGCCGTCGGCGAAGTACAGACCGAAGAGCTCGCCGTCCGCTCCGCGCTCGACGAGGTGCGCCGAGGGGTTCACCCGGACGATGGAGCCGCCGAGGGTGACCACGATGTGCTTCACCTTCGCGTCGCGTCCGACCCGCACGAAGTGGTTGGCCAGGTGCCGGGCGTCGTCCGCCCACTCCTGCACGGTGACGACGGTGAGCTGCGCGCCCTCGCCGACGAGGATCTCCACGTTCTCCGCGAGGGAGGCCTCCCCCTCGTTCTGCAGCACGACGACGGCGCGGGCGTAGGGCGCCGCCTCGATGATCGTGTGCGCGGCGCGGGGTGCGGAGCCGAGGCCCGAGCGGACGAGGGTGGCGACCTTCTCGTCCTCGCCCGTCACGCGGACGGCGAGGGCCTTCTCGAAGCTCGACCAGGCGTTCGCGGCGGCGCGGTCCTCGGGGAGGCCGGCGGTGCCGATCCGCTGGTCGTCGCGGCCGACCCACGAGACGTCGACACCGTCCACCGCCGCGTGCTCGAGGGGGGCGGGCGAGCCGTCGAGCGCGCCGTCGATCAGATCGCCGAGGCGGGCGACGGGCGTCAGCTTCCAGGCGATCTCGCGGCCGGTGACGGCCTCGAAGGCCTCGACGTCGGCCGACGCGAAGCGCTCGGAGCGCGTCTGCACGGGCGTGAACGCCCCGTCGGAGTGGGCGCTGATGCCCAGGCGCTCAGCGGCGGCCGCGCCGTCGATCTCGGGGGTCGCGGCGCTCGTGGGGACCGTCATCTGGCGGTGGTTCCTTTCGATGGGTGCGGGGCGCCCCGTCCGGGCGCCCCTTCGAGGGGGGAGGCGGGCGTCAACCGACGCTGCCCTCCATCCCCATCTCGATGAGCTTGTTCAGCTCGAGGGCGTACTCCATGGGCAGCTCGCGCGCGATCGGCTCGATGAAGCCGCGGACGATCATGGCCATCGCCTCGTCCTCCGGCAGGCCGCGCGACATCAGGTAGAAGAGCTGCTCCTCGCTGACCTTCGACACCGTCGCCTCGTGGCCGAGCTGCACGTCGTCGACACGGATGTCGATCGCCGGGTAGGTGTCGGAGCGCGAGATGGTGTCGACCAGGAGGGCGTCGCAGCGCACGGTGTTCGCCGAGTGGTGCGCGTTCGCGTCCACCCGGACCTCGCCTCGGTATCCGGCGCGACCGCCGCCGCGGGCGATCGACTTCGAGACGATCGACGACTGCGTGTACGGCGCCATGTGGACCATCTTCGCGCCGGCGTCCTGGTGCTGGCCGGGGCCCGCGAACGCGACGGAGAGGGTCTCGCCCTTGGCGTGCTCGCCGACCAGGAAGATCGACGGGTACTTCATCGTGACCTTGGAGCCGATGTTGCCGTCGATCCACTCCATCGTCGCGCCCTCGTGCGCGATCGCGCGCTTGGTGACGAGGTTGTAGACGTTGTTCGACCAGTTCTGGATCGTCGTGTAGCGCACGCGGGCGTTCTTCTTCACGATGATCTCGACCACGGCCGAGTGCAGCGAGTCCGACTTGTAGATCGGAGCCGTGCAGCCCTCGATGTAGTGGACGTAGCTGTCCTCGTCCGCGATGATCAGGGTCCGCTCGAACTGGCCCATGTTCTCGGTGTTGATCCGGAAGTAGGCCTGCAGCGGGATGTCCACGTGGACGCCCTTGGGGACGTACACGAAGGAGCCGCCGGACCAGACCGCGGTGTTCAGCGCCGCGAACTTGTTGTCGCCCGCGGGGATGACGGTGCCGAAGTACTCCTCGAAGATCTCGGGGTGCTCGCGCAGCGCCGTGTCGGTGTCCATGAAGATGACGCCCTGCTCCTCCAGGTCCTCGCGGATCTGGTGGTAGACGACCTCGGACTCGTACTGGGCCGCGACGCCGCCGACGAGGCGCTGGCGCTCCGCCTCCGGGATGCCGAGCTTCTCGTACGTGTTCTTGATGTCGTCCGGGAGGTCGTCCCAGGTCTGCGCCTGCTTCTCGGTGGAGCGGACGAAGTACTTGATGTTGTCGAAGTCGATGTCCGACAGGTCGGCGCCCCACGTCGGCATGGGCTTGCGCTCGAAGAGCTTCAGGGCCTTCATGCGGCGGTCGCGCATCCAGGCGGGCTCGTTCTTGAGCGCGGAGATGTCGGAGACGACCTCGGGCGAGATGCCGCGTCGCGCGGAGGCTCCGGCGGAGTCCGAGTCGGACCAGCCGAACTCGTAGACGCCCAGGCTCTCGAGCTCGGGGCGGTCGATCAGGATGTCTGACATGTGTACCTCGTTTCCTACCCACTGCTAACCGGTCGGGTCCCGGAGTCATTCCCCCGGGGGTGGCCCGCGGGTGCTCTCCGGCCGGTCGCGCGATCGATCTGATGCGCGGAGCGGATGATGTGCGTCCCTGGATTCCGGAGGTGTGCGTCGGCGCTCCATCGGGCCGTGTGCGGATCACGTGCGCAGGGTACGTCGAACCGTGACCAGCTCCTCATTCTACCGGCGTCCGCCGTTCAGCGGAACCTCCGCACCTGGGTGTCGGCCGGGCACCGGTGACGTGCCTCCAGACGCGCATGGCCATACCAGTGTCGGTGGTCCGTGATTCGGTTCCGCCATGACGAACGACGCATCGACCCCGATCCCCGCACGACTCGTGACCGCACTGGTGGGCGCCGGCCTGCCGACCGGACCCGCACGGGCGTTCGGCCCTCTCGCCCGCGCGATCGCGGCCGACCTCCCGCTGCGGGCGCTCCCCCGCGTGCTCCTGCGCCTCCGGCGGCACCTGCTCTCCGCCGAGCCGGAGCCCGCGGTCAGGCGGCGGGCTGGAGCTCCTGGGCGGCGTCCCGGCGCTGGGCGCGCACGGTGAACAGCCTCGGGTTGACGTCGAGCAGCACGCGGACCGCGCCGACCCAGATGAGCGCCGAGCCGAGCAGGTGCACCGCGACGAGCGTCTCGGGCAGCGCGGTGAGCGACTGCGCGACCCCGACCAGCGCCTGCAGCACGACGACCACGAGGAAGGCGACCACGCGCCGCCGGGCGAGCTCCGAGCCCGCCGCCCGCGACAGGCGCAGGAGCAGCGCGGCGCCCACGACGAGCACCGCCGTGCCGAGCACGCCGTGGACGACGGTCACGCTCGCCCAGTGGAACTGCATGCGGGGCACCTCCGCGGAGTCGCCGGCGTGCGGGCCGGTCCCCGTCACGAGGGTCCCCACGAGGATCACGAGGAGCGTCAGGCCGACGAGCCCGATGCTGAGCGCCCGCGTCGGGCGGTCAGGCTCGAAGGCCACGGACTGCGAGCGGTGGGCGCGGTGCCACGTCAGTGCGGTGGTGGTGAGGAGGGCGATGGCGAGAACGAAGTGCCCGGCCACGATGTACGGGTTGAGGCCCGAGTGGACGGTCGCGCCGCCCGCGAGGGCGTTCGCGACGACGAGCCAGAACTGCGACCAAGCGAGCCGGGTCATGGTGCGGTCGCGCGGCTTCTGCAGGCGCGCGGCCGTGATCGCCCAGCCCACCGCGACCACGAGGACGCCGGTGAACGCGCGGTTCGTGAACTCGATGAAGCCGTGGATCCCGAGCTCGGGGGTCGAGGTGAGCGAGCCCGGCTCGCACGCCGGCCAGGTGGGGCAGCCGAGGCCCGAGCCGGTCAGCCGGACGACGCCCCCGAAGAAGATGATCAGGATGCTCGCGACGAGCGCCGCGGTGGTCCCCCAGCGCAGTGCGCGCGGACCCAGGGTCACCCGCTCGGCGAGCAAGGAGAACGGCGTCACCATCAGAAGGGGAGCAGCGGGTCGATGCCGACGGCGAGGAAGAGCAGGGTGAGGTATCCGATGGACCCGTGGAACACCCGCATCGGCGAGACGTGCTCGTGACGGATCGCGAGGCTGTAGAGGCGGTGCGTCTCGGCGATGAACCAGACTCCGCTGCCGAGCGCGACCACCGTGTAGAGCACCCCCATTCCGGCGACGGGGATCAGCAGGAGCGAGCAGGCGACGGTGGCCCAGGCGTAGAGGATGACCTGGAGCCCGACGATCGTGCGCCCGCGCACGACGGCCAGCATCGGCACGCCGGCGGCCTGGTAGTCGTCCCGGTACTTCATCGACAGCGGCCAGTAGTGCGGCGGCGTCCAGAGGAAGATGACGGAGAAGAGGATGACGGGGGCCCAGTCGAGCGAGCCGGTGACCGCCGCCCAGCCGATCAGCACCGGCATGCAGCCCGCGATGCCGCCCCACACGATGTTCTGCGGCGTCCGGCGCTTGAGGAAGAGCGTGTAGAACACGACGTAGATCAGGATCGCGGCGAGCGAGAGGCCCGCGGAGAGCCAGTTGGCCGTGAGGCCGAGCCAGACGATCGACAGGACGCCGATCGTGGTCGCGAAGACGAGCGCGGCCCGGTCCGAGATCTCCCCGGTCACGAGCGGCCGGTTCTTCGTCCGGTTCATGATCCGGTCGATGTCGCGGTCGAAGTAGCAGTTGAACGCGCCCGCGGACCCGGCGCTCAGGGCGCCGCCGATCAGGACGTTGAGGACCAGCAGCAGATTCGGGATCCCGCCCTGCGCCAGGATCATCGTCGGAGCAGTCACCACGAGGAGCAGCTCGATCACGCGCGGCTTCGTCAGAGCGACGAAGGCCTTCACCTTGCGCGAGAGGGTCGTCGGCGACGCCCCGTCCCGCTCGACGGCGGTGGTCTCCACGACTGCGTCCATTGCTCCTCTAACGATTCGATGATCCCGAACGAGTGTAATGCGCCCGTCCGGGAGCCGGGCCCGGCGTGCACGCTTGTCCAATCGGACGCAGACATATGCGACCACGCAACCCCCGGTCAGCGGCGCACCCCCCTCCGTATACTCGGGACTGCTCGCCAGAGCGCCCGGCACGCACCCGAGCCCGCCCGACGATCGTCGGCACGGGGCCGAGAGGGCCGTCGCCGGAGCATCGTGTCGAAGTCGTCATGCGGCGTGCTCCACCATGCGAGAGGGCGGACGGTCCCCGTCTGCCCCACGTCTCGAGAAGGGTCAGTACCAAGTGTCAGAACTGCAATGGGAATCCATTGACGAGAAGGCAGTCGACACGGCGAGGGTTCTCGCCGCGGATGCGGTCGAGAAGGTCGGCAACGGCCATCCCGGAACCGCCATGAGCCTCGCGCCCGCCGCCTACCTCCTGTTCCAGAAGGTCATGCGCCGCGATCCGTCCGACGCGACCTGGATCGGCCGCGACCGGTTCATCCTGTCGGTCGGCCACTCCTCGCTGACCCAGTACGTCCAGTTCTACCTGGGCGGCTACGGACTCGAGCTCGACGACCTCAAGGCGCTGCGCACCTGGGGCTCGAAGACCCCGGGCCACCCGGAGTACGGCCACACCGACGGCGTCGAGATCACCACCGGGCCGCTCGGCCAGGGCCTCGCCTCCGCCGTGGGCTTCGCCTACGCCTCGCGCTTCGAGCGCGAGCTGTTCGACCCGGAGGCCGCCGCGGGCACCTCCCCGTTCGACCACTTCGTCTACGTGATCGCCGGCGACGGCGACCTGCAGGAGGGCGTCACCAGCGAGGCCTCCTCGCTGGCCGGCCACCAGAAGCTCGGCAACCTGGTCGTCATCTACGACTCCAACCAGATCTCGATCGAGGACGACACCAACATCGCCTTCACCGAGGACGTCAAGGCGCGCTACGAGGCCTACGACTGGCAGGTCCAGGTCGTCGACTGGAAGAAGACGGGCGAGTACCACGAGGACGTCGCCGAGCTGCACGCCGCGATCGAGGCCGCGAAGGGCGAGACCGACAAGCCGTCGCTCATCATCCTGCGCACCATCATCGGCTGGCCGTCGCCGAAGAAGCAGAACACCGGCAAGATCCACGGCTCCGCCCTGGGCGCCGACGAGCTCCGCGGACTCAAGGAGGTGCTCGGCTTCGACCCCGAGAAGACCTTCGACGTCGCCGACGAGGTCATCGAGCACACCCGCAAGGCCGTCGAGCGCGGCCAGGCCCAGCACGCCGAGTGGGACGAGCAGCTCGCCGCCTGGGCGTCCGCGAACCCCGAGAAGAAGGAGCTGCTCGACCGGGTCCTCTCGGGCGAGCTGCCCGAGGGCGTCCAGGAGGCGCTCCCCGTCTTCGAGCCCGGCAAGGAGGTCTCGACCCGCGCTGCATCCGGCAAGGTCATCAACGCCCTCGCCGGCGTGATCCCCGAGCTGTGGGGCGGCTCCGCCGACCTCGCCGAGTCGAACAACACGACGATCGAGGGAGCCGGCTCCTTCGTCCCGACGGAGTTCTCGACCCACGAGTGGACCGGGAAGAAGGGCGGCCGCGTGCTGCACTTCGGCATCCGCGAGCACGCCATGGGCGCGATCCTCAACGGGATCGTCCTGCACGGCAACACCCGCCCCTTCGGCGGCACCTTCCTGATCTTCTCCGACTACATGCGCCCGGCGGTCCGTCTCGCCGCGCTCATGAAGGCGCCGGCCATCTACGTCTGGACCCACGACTCCGTGGCGCTCGGCGAGGACGGCCCGACGCACCAGCCGGTCGAGCAGCTGTCGACCCTCCGCGCGATCCCGGGCCTGGACATCGTCCGCCCCGGCGACGCGAACGAGGTCGCCTACGCCTGGAAGACCATCCTCGAGCGCCGCGAGGGCCCCGCCGGCCTCGCGCTCACCCGTCAGAACATCCCGGTGTTCGAGCGCGGCGAGGGCGACGCGGAGGGCGAGACCTTCGCCTCCGCCGCGAACGTCGCCCGTGGTGCCTACATCCTGGCCGAGGCGCCGGGCGGCACCCCGGACGTGATCTTCATCGCGACCGGCTCCGAGGTCCAGATCGCCGTCGAGGCGCGCGAGGCCCTGAGGAGCGAAGGCGTCAACGCCCGCGTCGTCTCGGCTCCGTCCCTCGAGTGGTTCGAGGAGCAGGACGCCGAGTACCGCGAGAAGGTCCTGCCCTCCTCGGTGAAGGCGCGCGTCTCGATCGAGGCCGGCCTGAGCCTGGGCTGGCAGAAGTACGTCGGCGACGCCGGCCGCTCCGTCTCGATCGAGCACTTCGGCGCCTCGGCCGACTACAAGACCCTGTTCCGCGAGTTCGGGATCACCACCGAGGCGGCACTGTCCGCCGCCAAGGAGTCGCTCGCAGCCTCCTGACCCGAAGGCCGCGTCCACCACGGACGCGGCCTTCGCCGTCGGAGCAGCGGCTCCCCCTCACACCACGCACCACCTACGCAGAAGAAGAAGAGACATGACCGAGAACACCCCCACCGCAGAGCTCTCCGCCGCCGGCGTCAGCATCTGGCTCGACGACCTCTCCCGCTCGCGCATCTCCACCGGAGGGCTGCAGAAGCTCATCGAGGAGAAGAACGTCGTCGGAGTCACCACGAACCCCACGATCTTCGCCGCGGCCCTGACCAACGGCGAGTCCTACGACGCCCAGGTGCGCGAGCTCGCCTCCGCCGGCACCTCGGTGACCGACGCCGTCTTCGCGATCACCACCGACGACGTCGCCGCGGCGTCCGACATCTTCCGCCCGATCTACGACGCGACCAACGGCTACGACGGCCGCGTGTCGATCGAGGTCGAGCCCGGCCTGGCGCACGACGCCCAGGGCACCATCGAGCAGGCCAAGGCCCTCTGGGCCAAGGTCGACCGCCCCAACGCGATGATCAAGATCCCCGCGACCGTCGAGGGCCTCGAGGCCATCACGGAGGTCATCGGCTCCGGCATCTCGGTGAACGTCACCCTGATCTTCTCGCTCGCCCGCTACCGCGCCGTCATCAACGCGTACCTGGCCGGCCTCGAGAAGGCCAAGGACGCCGGCATCGACCTGTCGACCATCCACTCCGTCGCCTCGTTCTTCGTCTCGCGCGTCGACACCGAGATCGACAAGCGCCTCGAGGCCGTCGGCACCGACGAGGCCCGCGCCCTCAAGAGCAAGTCCGGCGTCGCCAACGCGCAGCTGGCCTACGAGGTCTTCGTCGAGGCGTTCGCCACCGAGCGCGCCCTGCTGCTCCAGGAGTCCGGCGCCAACCGCCAGCGCCCCCTCTGGGCCTCGACCGGCGTCAAGTCGACCGACCTCCCCGACACCCTCTACGTGACCGAGCTCGTCGCGGCCGGCGTGGTCAACACGATGCCCGAGAAGACCCTCGAGGCGACCTTCGACCACGGCGTCATCACCGGCGACACCGTCACCGGCTCGTACGCCGACGCGAACGCCGTCCTCGACGCCGTCACGGCGCAGGGCGTCTCGTACGCCGACGTCACCGAGCTGCTCGAGAAGGAGGGCGTGGAGAAGTTCATCGTCTCCTGGAACGAGCTGCTCGACACCGTCACCGCGGCGCTCGAGGGCGCGAAGGCGCAGGCCTGATCATGGCCATCCAGATCCACGTCAGCGGAGACGCCGAGAAGGCCGTCGACCGCGTCGTCCCGGAGCTCGTCGCCGACGAGGTCGCGTCCGGCATCACCGCCCAGGCCCCCACCCTGTGGGGCGCCGCGGCGGAGGAGGAGGCGGCCAAGCGCCTCGGGTGGACCGAGTCGACCACCGTCTCCCGCCCCCTGATCCCCCAGATCCTCGCCCTGCGCGAGGAGTTCCAGGCCAAGGGCGTCGACCACATCGTCCTCGGCGGCATGGGCGGCTCCTCGCTCGCGCCCGAGGTCATCACCCGCACCGCCGGCGTCGAGCTCACCGTGCTCGACTCGACGGCGCCCGGCCAGGTGCTCGCGGCCCTGAACGACCGGCTCGCGTCGACCGCGGTCGTCATCTCCTCGAAGTCCGGCTCGACCGTCGAGACCGCGAGCCAGAAGAAGGCCTACGAGAAGGCGTTCACGGAGGCGGGCATCGATCCGCTCGACCGCATCGTCATCGTGACCGACCCGGGCTCGCCCCTGGACACCTCCTCCCGCGAGGCCGGCTACCGCGTGTTCAACGCCGACCCGAACATCGGCGGGCGCTTCTCGGCGCTCTCCGCGTTCGGCCTCGTGCCGTCCGGGCTCGCCGGCGCCGACATCGAGGCCCTCCTCGACGAGGCGGCCGAGGCCTCCCTCGGGCTCGCCGTGGACTCCCCCGAGAACCCGGGCCTGATCCTCGGAGCGGCGATCGCCGCGACCAGCCCGCGCCGCGACAAGCTCGCGATCGTCGCCGACGGGACCGACATCGTCGGCTTCGCCGACTGGGCGGAGCAGCTGATCGCCGAGTCCACCGGCAAGGACGGCACGGGCATCCTCCCCGTCGTCCTCGGCACGCTGGCCCCCGAGCTCTCGGAGGACCTGCCCGACGTGCAGGTCGTCCGCCTGGTCGAGGACGCCACGGCGCTGCACCTGTTCCCGCGCGACCGCCACGAGGGCGAGATCCTCCTCTCCGGCTCGCTCGGCGCTCAGATGCTGACGTGGGAGTACGCCGTCGCCGTCGCGGGTCGCCTCCTGGGCATCAACCCGTTCGACCAGCCCGACGTCGAGTCGGCGAAGGTCGCGACCCGGGCCCTGCTCGAGAAGCGCCCCGAGCCCGAGGCGCCCGCGTTCACCGACGCGGGCATCGAGGTCACCGGCAGCAGCAGCGTCACCGAGGGCGTCTCGACCGTCGCCGCCGCTGTCGACCGCCTCCTCGCGCAGCTGGGCGACGGCGGCTACGTCTCGATCCAGGCGTACGTCGACCGCCTCGCGCTCCCGCAGCTCGAGGGCGTGCGCGACCTCCTCGCCGCGCAGGCCCAGCGCCCCGTCACCTTCGGGTGGGGCCCGCGCTTCCTACACTCGACCGGGCAGTACCACAAGGGAGGGGCGCCGACCGGCGTGTTCCTCCAGATCACCGAGCGCTCCGACGTGGACCTCGAGATCCCGGACAGCCCGTTCACCTTCGGCCAGCTCATCCTGGCGCAGGCCGCCGGCGACGCGAGCGTGCTCGCCGAGCACGGCCGGCCGGTGCTGACCCTCACGCTGACCGACCCCGAGGCCGACCTCGAGGCGCTCTTCGAGGCCCTCAACACCTGATCCGACGGGCACGCCGCCGCTGCGCTCTCGAGCGCGCGGCGGCGTGCCCGCGGTCGTCCCGCGACCACTTCCCGGGGCAGCAGCCGGGCCCGCCCGCTCCTCCCCCTCCCTCACCGATAGCAGTGCGCCGGTCCCACCGGCACACAGAAGGACACTGCACATGTCTGTGGACATCACCCCCGAGTTCAATCCGCTGAGGTTGAGCTTCGACCGCCGGTTGAACCGGATCGCCGGGCCCAGCGGCCTCGTCATCTTCGGCGTGACCGGCGACCTCTCCCGCAAGAAGCTCATGCCCGCGGTCTACGATCTCGCCAACCGCGGCCTCCTGCCTCCCGGCTTCGCCCTCGTCGGATTCGCCCGGCGCGACTGGGACGACCAGGACTTCGAGCAGGTCGTCCACGACTCCGTGAAGAAGCACGCCCGCACCGAGTTCCACGAGGAGGTCTGGGCGCAGCTCGCGCAGGGCATCCGGTTCGTGCAGGGCGAGTTCGACGACCCCGAGGCGTTCGCCCGCCTGAAGACGACCGTCGACGACCTCGACCGCGAGCGCGGCACGAACGGCAACTTCGCCTTCTACCTCTCGATCCCCCCGAAGTCCTTCCCGCAGGTCACCGAGCAGCTGCGCAGCTCCGGCCTCGCCGAGCAGAAGGACGGCCAGTGGCGCCGCGTCGTCATCGAGAAGCCGTTCGGCAGCGACCTGAAGACGGCCCGCGAGCTGAACGACGTCGTCGAGTCGGTCTTCCCGCCCGACTCCGTCTTCCGGATCGACCACTACCTCGGCAAGGAGACGGTCCAGAACATCCTGGCCCTCCGCTTCGCCAACATGATGTACGAGCCGCTCTGGAACTCGAACTACGTCGACCACGTGCAGATCACCATGGCCGAGGACATCGGCGTGGGCGGGCGCGCGGGCTACTACGACGGCATCGGAGCGGCGCGCGACGTCATCCAGAACCACCTGCTGCAGCTGCTCGCCCTGACCGCCATGGAGGAGCCGATCTCGTTCGACGCGGCCGACCTCCGTGCGGAGAAGGAGAAGGTCCTCGCGGCCGTCCGCCTCCCCGCCGACCTCTCCACTTCTACCGCCCGCGGGCAGTACGCCGGCGGCTGGCAGGGCGGCGAGAAGGTGCTCGGCTTCCTCGAGGAGGACGGCATGAGCCCCACCTCGACCACCGAGACCTACGCCGCCATGCGCCTGGACATCGGCACCCGACGCTGGGCCGGCGTGCCGTTCTATCTGCGGGCCGGCAAGCGCCTCGGCCGCCGCGTCACCGAGATCGCGGTCGTGTTCAAGCGGGCACCGCAGCAGCTCTTCGCCGAGAGCCAGACCACGTCGCTGGGCCAGAACGCGCTCGTCATCCGCGTCCAGCCCGACGAGGGCGTCACCATGCGCTTCGGCTCGAAGGTGCCCGGCGCCGGCATGCAGGTGCGCGACGTGACGATGGACTTCGGCTACGGCCACGCGTTCACCGAGGCGAGCCCCGAGGCCTACGAGCGCCTCATCCTCGACGTCCTCCTGGGCGAGCCGCCGCTCTTCCCCCGGCACGAGGAGGTCGAGCTGTCCTGGAAGATCCTCGACCCGATCGAGGAGTTCTGGGCCACGCAGGGCCAGCCCGAGCAGTACCGCCCCGGAACCTGGGGCCCCGATTCCGCCGACGAGCTCCTCGCCCGCGACGGCCGCACCTGGAGGCGTCCATGATCGTCGATCTGCCCGACACCACGACGAGCGAGGTCTCGAAGACCCTCGTCAAGATCCGCGAGGAGGGCGGCGCCGTCGCCCTCGGCCGCGTCCTCACCCTCATCATCGCGACCTCGCGGGGTCACGAGGAGGAGGCCATCGAGGCCGCGAACGACGCGTCCCGCGAGCACCCGATGCGCGTCATCGTGGTCTCGAAGGACGACGGCACCACCACGGTCCCGGTCGACGCGACGGCGCGGGTCGACGCGCAGATCCGGGTCGGAGGCGACGCCGGCGCGAGCGAGGTCGTCGTGCTCCGTCCCTACGCAGACGCGGCCGAGGACGAGGAGAGCCTGGTCACGGGCCTGCTCCTCCCCGACGCCCCCGTCGTGGCCTGGTGGCCGAACAGCGCTCCGGACAACGCCTCCGCGTCCCCGATCGGCCGGATCGCCACCCGGCGGATCACCGACGCGTCGGCCCAGTCGAACCCGGCGGAAGCGCTGCACCACCTCGCGTCCACCTACGCCCCCGGCGACACCGACTTCGCCTGGACCCGCCTCACCCTCTGGCGCGCGCAGCTCGCCGCCGTGCTCGACCAGCCGCCCTACGAGCCGATCACGGCCGTCGAGGTCTCGGGCGCGCCCGACTCCCCCTCCACGATCCTGCTCGCCGCCTGGCTGCAGCTCGAGCTCGACATCCCCGTCGACCACGAGCTCACGATCAGCGCGACCGGGTCCAGCGGGATCCACGGCGTCCGGCTCATCCGAGACTCCGGAGTGATCGAGCTCGAGCGCTCGGTGCCCAACGTCGCGACGCTCACGCAGCCCGATCAGCCGGTCCACGACATCTCGCTCCCCCGCCGCAGCCTCCGGGACTGCCTGGCGGAGGAGCTGCGCCGACTCGACCCGGATGACCTGTACGGTGAAGTGATCTCGCGCGGGGTCGACATGCTCACTGAGAAGGCCGAGGCCCGCAGCGCCTCCTGAGGTGTGGGCGCCCGTCCAGGGCGCCCACACCTCAGAGCTTCCCGACACGGAGCCGAACCCCGCCGATCGGCACCCGAACCCGAAGGAGTCCCCTGAGATGACCACCGAACGCCGCGTGCTGGTCCACCGCGACAAGCAGACCCTCGCCGGCTCGGTCGCCGCCCGGTTCCTCACCAAGACGATCGACGTCCTCGACGACCTGGGTTCGGCGAACGTCGTGCTCACCGGAGGGACGATGGGAGCCGCCACGCTCAAGGAGATCGGCTCCTCCTCCGCCGCCGGCAACGTGGACTGGTCGCGCGTGCACTTCTGGTGGGGCGACGAGCGCTGGGTGCCCCGCGGCCACGAGGACCGCAACGACGTCCAGGCCGGGGACCTCTTCAGCGTCCTCGATGTGCCGGCGGCGAACGTGCACTCCTACCCGGCCTCGGACGAGGGCCTGGACCTCGACGGCGCCGCCGCTGCCTACGACGCGGAGCTGCGCGAGCACGCCTCCGAGGGGCGCGACTACCCGCGCTTCGACATCACCTTCCTCGGCGTCGGGCCGGACGGGCACATCGCGTCGCTGTTCCCCGAGCGCTCCGCGATCCGCTCCACGACGCCCGGCGTCCTCGCCGTCCGCAACTCTCCGAAGCCGCCGCCCGAGCGCCTCACCCTCACGCTGCCGCTGATCAACCAGTCGGACCGCATCTGGATGGTGCTCGCCGGCGCCGACAAGGCCTCTGCCCTGGGCCTCGCGCTCGCGGGTGCCAGCACGAACGAGGTGCCCGCGTCGGGCGCATTCGGTCGCAAGCGCACGGTGTTCTTCGTCGACCAGGAGGCGGCGGCCGAGGTCCCCGAGTCGCTCATCGCTCCGAGCTACTGAGCCCGGTCCGGAAACGACGGAAGGCCCGTCCCCTGAGGGGGCGGGCCTTCCGTCGTTCGTCGTCCGGTGAGGATCAGGACGGGGTCGCGGTGCCTCGTCGGGCGCGCAACTGCTGCAGCGCCTCCTCGAGGAGCTGAGCCGCCTCGGCCTCGGTGCGGCGCTCCTTCACGTAGGCGAGGTGCGTCTTGTAGGGCTCGGTCTTCGCGACCTGCGGCGGGTTCGCCCGGTCGCGGCCCGCGGGGAGACCGGACTGCGGCGAGTCGATCACCTCGGGGATCTCGTCCTCGGGGAGGGCCGCCGAGAAGTGGCGCACCGTCTCGTTGCCGAGAGCGTCCCAGTAGGAGACCGCGACGCGCTCCGCGTGGAAGCCCCGGTCCTGCTCGCCCATGGGTCCTGCGCCGACGCGCGAACCGCGGATTGCACTGCCGCCTGATGCCATTGCGAGTACCCCTATGCTCCGGTGGTGAACTTGGTGATGAGTCCGAGCACCACGATGCAGGCCAGCCAGACGACGCCCAGGATCACGGTGATGCGGTTGAGGTTGCGCTCGGCGACGCCCGACGCGCCGAGGTTGGAGGTGACTCCGCCCCCGAACATGTCGGACAGTCCGCCGCCGCGCCCCTTGTGGAGCAGGATCAGCATGGTGAGCAGGAGGCTCGTGATGCCCAGGATGACCTGGAGCACGACCTGGAGGATGTCCACGCGGTACCTTTCGAAGTTCTGGCGCGTTGCGCGCCCCGACGAGTATAACGGCGCCTGCGAATCCGCGAGGAATGCGTCGTCCCGTGTTCGGGGCGATGTATACGAGTGTCCGTCGAGGGGCGGAGCGGGTGGCCTCGTCGCGGTGCCCTCGACAACCTCTCCAGTCGCTGGACCGCGAGCCTGTGGTCCACGTACCAGCGGATCGATCGAGCCGAACGCGCCACGCTCTCGGACGACACCCCGCGACGAGCCGACAGCCCCGGACCGGCCAACGCGCGAAGCCGGTGTGGGATCTCCGAGGCGAACCGGCGATCCGCGTCCCAGCGGATCTCCGTAGCCGAACGCATCCCGCTCTCGGAACCGCGCCCCGTCGCGAAGCCGACCGCGCCACGCCGCGCGGGGAGCGGCGTGGACGACGAGAGGGCGGGCCCGATGGGCCCGCCCTCTCGTCGCAGCAGCTCAGACCCCGACGTGGTTCCGGAATCGCGCGATCGCCGCGAACTCGTCGACCTGGAGGCTGGCGCCTCCGACGAGTGCTCCGTCGACGTCGGGCTCGCGCATGAAGCCGGCGATGTTGCCGGACTTCACGGAGCCGCCGTAGAGGATGCGGGTCTTCGCGGCGGTGTCGGCGCCGAGGACGTCGGCGACGACTCCGCGGAGCGCCTTGCAGACCTGCTGGGCCTGCTCGGGCGTCGCGGCCTGTCCGGAGCCGATGGCCCAGACCGGCTCGTAGGCGACGACGAGGTCGGCGTCCGCGGGGAGGCCGGTGAGGGCCTCCTTCAGCTGGGCGACCGGCACGGCCGACGGGCCGTGCTTCTCGAGGTCCTCCGCGGTCTCGCCGACGCAGATGATCGGAGCGACGCCGTGATTGACGGCCGCGGCCGACTTGGCGGCGATGTCCGCGTCCGTCTCGCCGTGGAGCGTGCGACGCTCCGAGTGGCCGACGATCACGTAGTCGCAGTCGAGCTGCTTCAGGAACTGGCCCGAGATCTCACCGGTGTAGGCGCCGCTGTCGAACTTCGAGACGTCCTGCGCGCCGTACTTGAGCGGCAGCTTGTCCGAGTCGACGAGGATCTGCACGGGCCGGAGGTCCGTGAAGGGCGGGAACACCGCGACCTCGACACCGTCGAAGTCGTGGTCGGCGTCCTTGAGGCTCCACGCCAGCTTCTGCACGAAGGCGATGGCCTGGAGGTGGTCCAGGTTCATCTTCCAGTTGCCGGCGATGAGCGGGGTGCGGGCGGCGGTGTCTACCATCCGAGGACCTCCAGTCCGGGGAGGCGCTTGCCCTCGAGGAATTCGAGGCTCGCTCCGCCTCCCGTCGAGATGTGGCCGAACTGGTCGTCGCGGAACCCGAGGGCGCGGACGGCCGCGGCGGAGTCGCCTCCGCCGACGACGCTGAGGCCGTCGACCTCGGTGAGCGCCTGCGCGACGGTCTTGGTGCCCGCCGCGAACGGCTCGAGCTCGAAGACGCCCATGGGGCCGTTCCAGAACACCGTCTCGGACGCCGCGATGATCTCGGCGAAGTGCGCGGCGGTGTCCGGTCCGATGTCCAGGCCGAGGCCCTTCTCACCGAAGGGCGTGCCCTCGATCGCGTCGGCCGAGGCGACCTGGTGCTCGGCGTCGGGGCCGAACTCCGACGCCACGACGACGTCCGTCGGCAGGACGATCTCCACGCCCAGCTCCTTCGCCTTCGCGAGGTAGCCGAGCACGGTGTCGACCTGGTCCGCCTCCAGCAGGCTGGCGCCGACCTCGTGGCCCTGGGCCTTGAGGAAGGTGAACAGCATTCCGCCGCCGATGAGGATCGAGTCGACCTTCGGCAGCAGGTGCTCGATCACGCCGAGCTTGTCCGAGACCTTCGAGCCGCCGAGGACGACCGCGTAGGGGCGCTCGGGCTTCTCGGTGAGCCGCTCCAGCACCTCGAGCTCGGCCGCGATCAGCGTGCCGGCCGCGCTGGGGAGAAGCTCGGCGAGCTCGTAGACGCTCGCCTGCTTGCGGTGCACGACGCCGAACCCGTCGGAGACGAAGGCGTCACCGTAGGCGGCCAGCTTCTCGGCGAAGGTGCGGCGCTCGGCCTCAGCCTTGCTCGTCTCGCCGGCGTTGAACCGGAGGTTCTCGAGGACGACGACCTGGCCGTCCTCGAGGGCGTCGACGGCGGCCGAGGCCGCCTCCCCGACGGTGTCCTCGGCGAAGGCCACCGGAGCGTCGAGCAGCTCGCCGAGGCGGGCGGCGACGGGAGCGAGGCTGTACTTCGCCTCGGGCTTCCCCTCGGGGCGCCCGAGGTGGCTCACGACCACGACTCGGGCGCCCTCGGAGACCAGACGCTGGAGCGTGGGCACCGACGCGCGCACGCGGCCGTCGTCCGTGATCGTTCCGTCCTTCAGGGGGACGTTCAGATCGCAGCGGACGACGACGCGCTTGCCTGCGAGGGAGCCCAGTGAGTCCAGAGTGCGGAGCGTCACTGCGCGCAGCCCTTAGAGCTTGCCGGCGACGAACTCGGTGACGTCGACGAGGCGGTTGGAGTAGCCCCACTCGTTGTCGTACCAGGAGGCGACCTTGACCTGGCTGCCGATGACCTTCGTGAGGCCCGCGTCGAAGATCGACGAGTGCGGGTCGGTCACGATGTCGCTCGAGACGATCGGGTCCTCGGTGTACTTGAGGATGCCCTTGAGGTCTCCCTCGGAGGCCGCCTTGTACGCCGCGTTGATCTCCTCGACGGTGGCGGGCTTGGTCAGCTCGACGGTGAGGTCGGTGATCGAGCCGGTCGGGACCGGGACGCGGAGGGCGTAGCCGTCGAGCTTGCCGACGAGCTCCGGGATGACCAGGCCGAGCGCCTTGGCGGCACCGGTCGAGGTCGGGATGATGTTGACGGCGGCAGCGCGGGCGCGACGCAGGTCGCTGTGCGGGCCGTCCTGGAGGTTCTGGTCGGCGGTGTACGCGTGGACCGTGGTCATCAGGCCGCGCTCGATGCCGAAGTTGTCGAGCAGCACCTTGGCGAGCGGCGCGAGGCAGTTCGTGGTGCAGGACGCGTTCGAGATGATGTCGTGCGTCGCGGGGTCGTAGGTGTTCTCGTTCACGCCGAGGACCAGGGTCGCGACGTCGCTGCCGGTGGCGGGAGCGGAGACGATGACCTTCTTGGCACCCGCGGTGATGTGCTTGCGCGCGTCCTCCGACTTGGTGAAGCGGCCGGTCGACTCGATGACGACGTCGACTCCCAGCTCGCCCCAGGGGAGGTTCGCGGGGTCGCGCTCCTCGAGGACGATGATCGGCTTGCCGTTGACGACGATGCGGTCGCCGTCGAGCTCGACGGTCGCGTCGAGGCGTCCCGTGATGGAGTCGTACTTCAGGAGGTGCGCGAGGGCCTTGTTGTCGGTGAGGTCGTTGACCGCGACGATCTCGAGGTCGCTGCCCTTGGCGAGGGCTGCACGGAAGAAGTTACGGCCGATACGGCCGAAGCCGTTGATGCCGATCTTGACGGACACAGATATCTCCTGGTGAGGAAAGGCACCTCGACGGTGCAGTGGAGGGGTGGAAGCCGACGACAGGGCGTCCCGGACGCGGGGCCCGGGACGCCGAGATCGCTACGACAGTAGCAGCAGGCCCGAAGTCTTCTCGCGGGCCTTCTCGAAGCGCGCGGAGACGTCGGCCCAGTTCACGATGTTCCAGAACGCCTTGACGTAGTCGGCCTTCACGTTGACGTAGTCGAGGTAGAAGGCGTGCTCCCACATGTCGAGGAGGAGGACCGGGACGGTCGCCGCGGCGAGGTTGCCCTGGTGGTCGTAGAGCTGCTCGATGATGAGCTTCTCGCCGAGAGAGTCCCAGGCGAGGATCGACCAGCCGGAGCCCTGGATGCCGAGGGCCGAGGCGGTGAAGTGGGCGCGGAACTTGTCGAACGACCCGAAGTTGTCGTCGATGGCCGCGGCGAGCTCGCCGACGGGCTTGTCGCCGCCGTCCGGCGAGAGGTTGTTCCAGAACACGGTGTGGTTCACGTGACCGGCGAGGTTGAAGGCGAGGTCCTTCTGGAGCTTGTTCACGTTCGCGAGGTTCTCGCTGTCGCGAGCCTCCTGCAGCGAGGCGAGGGCGGTGTTCGCCCCGGCCACGTACGTCGCGTGGTGCTTGTCGTGGTGGAGCTCCATGATCCGCCCACTGATGTTCGGCTCGAGGGCCGAGTAGTCGTAGGGCAGTTCGGCGAGCGTGTAGTCAGCCATGTGCGATCTCCTGTTCGTGGTCGTCGCTCCCGTGCGACCCGCCGGCGTCTCGGCGTCCTCCGCGAGGCGGAGGAGGAGGGCCGGGAGTGTCTTGAGCGACCCGATCAGTCTAGCGAGGGGGCCCCTCCGCGTTCGGAGGGCTTGCGTTGTTCGACCAGGAGACACTCAGCGTTCGCCGGGCGGGGCGCGCCGTGCGGCCGGGCCTACAGGTCCTGCAGCTCGGCCGGGAGGTTCGCGTCGGTGCCCGGGATGTCGAGGTCGGACGCGCGCTTGTCGGCCATCGCGAGGAGGCGGCGGATGCGGCCGGCGACGGCGTCCTTCGTCATCGGCGGATCGGCGTGGTGGCCGAGCTCGTCGAGGCTCGCGTCGCGGTGCGCGAGGCGCAGGCGCCCGGCGTAGCGAAGGTGCTCGGGGATGTCGTCGCCCAGGATCTCCATCGCGCGCTCGACGCGGGCGCACGCCGCGACGGCGGCCTGGGCGGAGCGGCGGAGGTTCGCGTCGTCGAAGTTGACGAGGCGGTTCGCGGTCGCCCGCACCTCGCGGCGCTGGCGCAGCTCCTCCCAGCTCGCGACGGTCGCGGTCGCGCCCATCAGGGTGAGCATCGCGCTGATGCTCTCGCCGTCGCGGATGACGACCCGGTGGACGCCGCGCACCTCGCGGGACTTGGCCTGGACTCCCAGGCGTCCGGCGGCTCCGACGATCGCCATGGCCGCCTCGTTGCCGGGGCAGATGATCTCGAGCGCCGCGGAGCGGCCCGGGTCGGTCAGCGAGCCCTGGGCGAGGAAGGCGCCGCGCCACAGGGCGGCGAGCTCCTCGCGGGAGCCGGTCGTGAGGCGGTTGGGCAGGCCGCGGACGGGCCGGCCCCGCTGGTCGAGGAGGCCGGTCTGCCGGGCGAGGGTGTCCCCGCCCTCGACGACGCGCACCAGCCAGCTCGTGGTCCTCCGGGATCCGCCGGCCGAGACGATGCTGCCCTCGCTGCGGACGCCGTACAGCTCGGCGAGGTCGCGGCGCACGCGGGTCGCGAGCGGGGCGGAATCGAGCTCGACCTCGACCGCGAGGCGGTTGGAGATGATGTGCAGTCCTCCGGAGAAGCGGAGGATGGTCGCCAGTTCGGCGGCACGGACGGTGTTCTTGCGCGAGACGATCGCGACCAGTTCGCCCTTGACGTCTGCGGTGAGGGCCACGGAGTCTTCCTTACGTCGGGTGCGCGGCTGAGCGCGCGGGGATCATTCTCGGCCGAGGTCGCGGTGCGCCACGTTGACGGCGACGCCCGGCAGCTCGGCCAGACGGGCCGCGACACGGCCCGCGACCGCGACGGAGCGGTGCTTGCCTCCCGTGCAGCCGATCGCGATGGTCGCGTGGCGCTTGTTCTCGCGCTGGTAGCCGTCGAGCACGGGGCGCAGGGCCCGGGAGTAGGAGTCGATGAACTCCTCGGCGCCCTGCTGGGCCAGCACGTAGTCTCTCACCTCTTCGTCGAGACCCGTGTGCGGACGCAGCTCCGGGATCCAGTACGGGTTCGGCAGGAACCGCGCGTCGGCCACCATGTCGGCGTCCGTCGGCAGCCCGTACTTGAAGCCGAAGCTCATCACCGTGACCTGGAGGCCCGCGCGGCCGGCCTCGGCGAAGCGCTCGGTGATGCTGGTGGCCAGCTGGTGGATGTTGAGGTCCGAGGTGTCGATGACGATGTCGGCCGACTCCCGCAGCTGAGCGAGGCGCGTCCGCTCGGCGGAGATGCCGTCGAGGAGGGTCCCCCGGCCCTGCAGCGGGTGCGGACGGCGCACCTGCTCGAAGCGGCGGACGAGCGCGGCGTCGGTGGCCTCGAGGAACACCACTCGGAGGTCGACCCCGGCGCGCAGCTCGCGGACGATGTCGCCGAGGTCCTCGAAGAAGTCGCGTCCGCGGACGTCGACGACCGCCGCGATCTTCGGCAGCGTGTCCCCTGCACGCTGCGCCAGGTCGACCAGCGGGCGCAGCATCTGCGGCGGCAGGTTGTCGACGACGTACCAGCCGAGGTCCTCCAGCGCGTTCGCGGCCGTGGACCGGCCCGCTCCGGACATCCCCGTGACGATCAGCACGTCCTGCTGCTCGCTCTCCGTGCTCATGCGCTCTCCGTGCTCGTGTCTGCTCGTGTCCTCGGTGCCGGGCACCGGCCGCTCTCCCCCGGAGCGCGGGCCTCCAGCCTAGGGCGTGCCCCCGACGGCGGACCCGTCCGGATGCAGGTGCGCGTGGATCGCGCCCGCCAGCGTCGGGCCGATGCCCTTGACCTCGGCGATCTCGGCCTCGCCCGCCTCGCGGAGCCGGGCGACGGATCCGAAGTGCTTCAGCAGGTCGCGAACTCGCGTGCCTCCGAGCCCGGGCACCTCGGCCAGCTGCGACGAGATGTCGCGCTTGCGACGCGTCCTCTGGTGGGTGATCGCGAAGCGGTGCGCCTCGTCGCGGATGCGCTGGAAGAGGAAGAGCGCATCGCTGTTGCGCGGCAGGATGACGGGGAAGTCGGAGTCCGGCATCCAGATCTCCTCGAGGCGCTTGGCGATCCCGCAGAGGGTGATGCCGGTCACCCCGGACTCGTCGAGCGCGCGCTGCGCGGCTGCGACCTGCGGCTGGCCGCCGTCGACGATCAGCAGCTGCGGGGGGTACGAGAACTTGCGCCGCTTGGCCTCGCCGGTCTCGGGGTCGACCGCCGCGGGCTCGACCGGCTCGCGGAGGTACGCGAGGCGGCGGGTGAGCACCTGGTGCAGCGACTCGGTGTCGTCCGTCGACTCCGCGATGGAGAACCGCCGGTACTGGTCCTTCCGCGCGAGCCCGTCCTCGAAGACCACCATCGAGGCGACGATGTTGGTGCCGCTGAGGTGGGAGACGTCGTAGCACTCCATCCGGAGCGGCGCCTCGCTCATGCCGAGGGCGTCGCGGATGTCCTCCAGGGCCTGCGTCCGAGCGGTGAAGTCGGCGGAGCGGCGGGTCTTGTAGAGCATCAGCGAGTGCTTCGCGTTCTGCGTCGCCGTCTCGAGGAGGGCGGCCTTGTCTCCGCGCTGGGCCGCTCGGAGGCGCACGTTCGTGCCGCGCAGTCCGCTCAGCCACTCCTCGAGCGCCTCGGTGTCCTCGGGCAGCTCCGGCACGACGACCTCCCGGGGCGGGACGTCCCCGGTCTCGTAGGCGGCCTGCAGTGCCGTGTCGACGAGCTCCGCCGTGCTCATGTCGAGCTCCTTGTCGACGACCCAGCCCCGCTCGCCGCGGATGCGCCCGCCGCGGACCCGGAACTGCTGCACGGAGGCGGCGAGCTCGTCGTGGACGATCGCGTAGAGGTCGACGTCCACGTTGTCCTTGAGCACGACCGCGCTCTTGGCGAGGACCGCGTCGAGAGCGGCGGCCTGATCGCGCAGCTTCCCCGCGCGCTCGTACTCCATCGCGGCGGCGGCCTCGCGCATCTCCTTCTCGAGCTCGCCGATCATCCGGCGGTCGTGGCTGCCCATGAAGGCGACGAAGCGGTCGACCATCTCGCGGTGCTCGGCGAAGGTGACGCGGTGGGAGCAGGGCCCGCCGCAGCGGCCGATCTGCGACGCGAAGCAGGGCTTGCCGCTCTGCATGGCGCGCTTGTAGTTGGAGTCGTTGCAGGTCCTGATCGGGAACGCCTTGATCATCAGGTCGATCGTCTCGTGGATCGCCCAGATCTTGGGGTAGGGCCCGAAGTAGCGGGCCTTCCTGATCTTGGCGTTCCGCGTGACCATCACCCGCGGGGCCTCGTCGCCGAGCGTCACCGCCATGTAGGGGTAGGACTTGTCGTCGCGGAACTTGACGTTGAAGGGGGGATCGAACTCGTTGATCCAGGTGAACTCGAGCTGCAGGGCCTCGACGTCGGTGCCGACAACGGTCCACTCGACGCCGGAGGCCGAGGTGACCATCCGCCGGGTGCGCTCGTGCAGGCTCGGCAGCGGGGCGAAGTAGTTGCTCAGCCGCGCGCGGAGGTTCTTGGCCTTGCCCACGTAGAGCACCCGCCCCCGGGCGTCCGTGAAGCGGTACACGCCCGGGAGGGTCGGGATCTCACCCGGCTTCGGCCGGAAGTCGACTGTCTGCGCCATGCCTCTCGCTCGCGTCAGCCGAGGATCTCGGCGAGGAACATGCCGGTGTGGCTGCCCTCGACCTTCGCCACGTGCTCGGGGGTGCCCACCGCGACCACCTGTCCGCCGCCGGCGCCGCCCTCGGGACCCATGTCGATCAGCCAGTCGGCCGACTTGATGACGTCGAGGTTGTGCTCGATGGTGATCACCGTGTTGCCCTTGTCGACCAGGCCGTTGAGGACGAGGAGGAGCTTGCGGACGTCCTCGAAGTGCAGGCCCGTCGTCGGCTCGTCGAGCACGTAGACGCTGCGGCCGTTGGAGCGGCGCTGGAGCTCGGTCGCCAGCTTGACGCGCTGCGCCTCGCCGCCGGAGAGCGTGGTCGCGCTCTGCCCGAGGCGGACGTAGCCGAGGCCCACCTCCACCAGCGTGCGGAGGAAGCGGTGGATCGCCGTGATCGGCTCGAAGAAGTCGGCCGCCTCGGCGATCGGCATGTCGAGCACCTCGGCGATGTTCTTGCTCTTGTAGTGCACGGTCAGGGTGTCGCGGTTGTAGCGCGCTCCCCCGCAGACCTCGCACGCGACGTAGACGTCGGGCAGGAAGTTCATCTCGATCTTGATGGTGCCGTCGCCCGAGCAGGCCTCGCAGCGGCCGCCCTTGACGTTGAAGCTGAAGCGGCCGGGCAGGTACCCCCGCGCCTTCGCCTCGGTGGTCTCGGCGAAGAGGTTGCGGATGCGGTCGAACACGCCCGTGTAGGTGGCGGGGTTCGAGCGCGGCGTGCGGCCGATCGGGTTCTGGTCGACGTGCACGACCTTGTCGAGGTTCTCGAGGCCGGTGACGCGCGTGTGCTTGCCCGGCACCTTGCGGGCGCCGTTGAGCTGGTTGGCGAGCACGCGGTAGAGGATGTCGTTCACGAGGGTGCTCTTGCCGGAGCCGGAGACCCCGGTGACCGCGACGAACGTGCCGAGCGGGAACTCCGCGTCGACCTTGCGGAGGTTGTTGGCGTTCGCCCCGACGACCTTGATCATCCGCTTGCGGTCGATCTTCCGCCGCTTCTTCGGGACCTCGATCGCCTTGCGGCCCGAGACGTAGTCGCCGGTCAGCGAGTGGGTGTTCTCGAGCAGCGACTCGTAGGAGCCGGAGTGCACGACCTTGCCGCCGTTGACCCCGGCGCCCGGGCCGATGTCGACGATCCAGTCGGCGGTGCGGATGGTGTCCTCGTCGTGCTCGACCACGATCAGCGTGTTGCCCAGGTCGCGCAGCTTGATGAGGGTGTCGATCAGGCGGCGGTTGTCGCGCTGGTGCAGGCCGATGCTCGGCTCGTCGAGCACGTAGAGCACGCCGGTCAGCCCGGAGCCGATCTGGGTCGCCAGGCGGATGCGCTGCGCCTCGCCGCCCGACAGGGAGGCGGCGGCGCGCGAGAGGTTGAGGTAGTTGAGCCCGACCTCGATGAGGAAGTCGATGCGCGCGCGGATCTCGCGCAGCACCTGCGCGGCGATGTGCGCCTCGCGGTCGGTCAGCTCGAGCCGGCTCATGAAGTCCTGGGCGTCGCCGAGGCTGAGGTCGGCCACGTCCGCGATGCTCGCCCCGTGCACGAGCACGGCGAGCACCTCGGGCTTGAGGCGGGAGCCCTTGCACACGGGGCAGGGCACCTCGCGGAGGAACTCGGACCAGCGGGTGCGCTGGACGTCGGTCTCGGCCTGGACGAACTGGCGCTCGATGTAGGGCACGACGCCCTCGAAGCCCGAGGTGTAGCTCATCTCGCGGCCGTAGCGATTCTTCCACTTGACCTTGACCTCGAAGTTGTCGCCGTGGAGGACGGCCTGCTGCACCTCGGTGCTGAGGCGCTTCCACGGGGTGGTGAGCGTGAAGCCGAGGTCGCGGGAGAGGCCGTCGAGCAGCTTCTCGTAGTACTGGAACAAGCCCTTGCCCTGGGTGGTCCAGGGGATGATGACGCCCTCGGCGATGCTCAGGTCGGGGTCGCCGAGCAGCAGCTCGTCGTCGACCGACATGCGCGTGCCGAGGCCCGAGCACTCCGGGCAGGCGCCGAAGGGCGCGTTGAAGGAGAAGGTCCGCGGCTCGATCTCGGTCAGCGAGATCGGGTGGTTGTTGGGGCAGGACAGCTTCTCGGAGTAGGTGGTCCAGGCGCCGTCGCCCTCGCCGTCGACGTAGTTGATCTGCACGATGCCGTCGGTGAGCCGCAGGGCCGTCTCGAGCGAGTCGGTGAGGCGCCCGAGGATGTCGGGGCCGGCCACGAGCCGGTCGACCACGACGGAGATGTCGTGCTTGTACTGCTTCTTGAGCACCGGCGGCTCGCTCAGCTGGACGAGCTTCCCGTCCACCATGGCGCGGGAGTAGCCGCCCGCGGTCAGCTCCTTGAAGAGGTCGACGAACTCGCCCTTCTTCTGCGAGACGACGGGGCTGAGGATCTGGTAGCGGGTACCGGTCTCGAGCTCCATCAGCTGGTCGGCGATCTGCTGCACGGTCTGCGCGGAGATCCGCTCGCTGCAGATGGGGCAGTGCGGGACGCCGATGCGCGCCCAGAGCAGACGCATGTAGTCGAAGATCTCGGTGATCGTGCCGACGGTGGAGCGCGGGTTGCGGTTCGTCGACTTCTGGTCGATCGAGACCGCGGGGCTGAGGCCCTCGATGAAGTCGACGTCCGGCCGGTCCACCTGCCCGAGGAACTGGCGGGCGTACGCGGAGAGGGACTCGACGTAGCGCCGCTGGCCCTCCGCGAAGATCGTGTCGAAGGCCAGGGAGGACTTGCCCGAGCCCGAGAGACCGGTGAACACCACCATCGAGTCGCGCGGGATCTCGAGGTCGACGTTCTGCAGGTTGTGCACCCGCGCGCCGCTCACCACCAGCTTCGAGGACGACTCGTCGAGCGAGGAGACGAAGCGGTGGAAGGAGGGAGAGGGGGTGGAGGAGGGGTCCGTAACGGCGTTCAGGATCGACACTCCGAAAGTGTATGCGGAGCCACCGACATCGCCCGTGGCGTTCGCTGGGCGCTGATCCGCGGGCCCCTCCCCTTGCGGATCAGCGCCCCCGATCAGGACAGGTGCCCGGCCTTCTCCATCTGGCGGAGCTCGCGCTTGAGCTCCTGGACCTCGTCCCGCAGCCGGGCCGCGAGCTCGAACTTGAGCTCGCCCGCCGCCTGGAGCATCTGCCCGTTGAGGTCGGAGATGATCGCCTCGAGATCGTTGCCGCCGTTCGCGGCGAGACCCTGACGGCGCAGGTTCGGCGTCGGGCTCTTCTTCTTGGCGTCGCGCCCGGCGAGCAGCTTGGCGGTGTCGGCCCCCTCGCGGGCGAGGGCGTCGGTGATGTCGGCGATCTTCTTCCGCAGCGGCGTCGGGTCGATGCCGTGGTCGAGGTTGTAGGCGACCTGCTTCTCGCGTCGGCGGTCGGTCTCGTCGATCGCGAGCCGCATCGAGTCCGTCACCTTGTCGGCGTACATGTGGACCTCGCCCGAGACGTTGCGCGCCGCACGGCCGATCGTCTGGATGAGCGACGTGGACGAGCGGAGGAAGCCCTCCTTGTCGGCGTCGAGGATCGCCACGAGCGAGACCTCCGGCAGGTCGAGCCCCTCGCGCAGCAGGTTGATGCCGACCAGGACGTCGTACACGCCCGCTCGCAGCTCCGAGAGTAGCTCGACGCGCCGCAGGGTGTCGACGTCGGAGTGCAGGTAGCGGACCCGGACGCCGGCCTCCGTGAGGAAGTCGGTGAGCTCCTCGGCCATGCGCTTCGTCAGCGTCGTGACGAGCACGCGCTCGTCGCGCTCGGTGCGGCGCTTGATCTCCTCGAGCAGGTCGTCGATCTGGCCCTTCGTCGGCTTGACGACGATCTCGGGATCGATCAGGCCGGTCGGGCGGATGATCTGCTCGACGATGCCGTCGGCGATGCCCATCTCGTAGCGGCCCGGGGTCGCCGAGAGGTAGACGGTCTGGCCGACGCGCGACTTGAACTCCTCCCACTTCAGGGGCCGGTTGTCCATCGCCGAGGGCAGGCGGAAGCCGTGCTCGACCAGCGTGCGCTTGCGGGAGGCGTCGCCCTCGTACATCGCACCGATCTGCGGCACCGTCACGTGCGACTCGTCGATCACGACGAGGAAGTCGTCCGGGAAGTAGTCGAGCAGGCAGTGCGGGGCCTCTCCCGACTCGCGGCCGTCGATGTGCCGGGAGTAGTTCTCGATGCCGGAGCAGAATCCGATCTGCTGCATCATCTCGAGATCGAAGGTCGTGCGCATCCGCAGGCGCTGCGCCTCGAGGAGCTTGTTCTGCTTCTCGAGGTCGGCCAGGCGCACCTCGAGCTCCTGCTGGATGGTGTCGATCGCACGGTGCATGACGTCCTGGCTGGCGACGTAGTGCGAGCCGGGGAAGACCGACACGGAGTCGAGCTTCCGGACGATGTCGCCGGTGAGCGGGTGGAGCGTGTAGAGCGCCTCGATCTCGTCGCCGAACATCTCGATCCGGATCGCGAGCTCCTCGTACATCGGGATGATCTCGATCGTGTCGCCCCGCACTCGGAAGGTGCCGCGGGCGAAGTCGACGTCGTTGCGCGCGTACTGCATCGACACGAACTTGCGGATGAGGCGGTCCCGGTCGACCCGCTGGCCGACCTGGAGCGCCACCATCGCCTCGAGGTACTGCTCGGGCTGGCCGAGGCCGTAGATGCACGAGACGGTCGACACCACGATCACGTCGCGGCGGCTCAGGAGCGAGTTCGTGGTGGAGTGGCGCAGCCGCTCGACCTCGGCGTTGACCGAGCTGTCCTTCTCGATGAAGGTGTCGGTCTGCGGGACGTAGGCCTCGGGCTGGTAGTAGTCGTAGTACGAGACGAAGTACTCGACGGCGTTGTTGGGGAACAGCTCGCGGAACTCGTTGGCGAGCTGCGCGGCGAGGGTCTTGTTGTGCGCGAGCACGAGCGTGGGGCGCTGCACGGCCTCGACGAGCCAGGCCGTGGTCGCGGACTTGCCGGTCCCGGTGGCGCCCAGCAGGACGACATCGGTCTCGCCGGCGTTGATGCGGGCGCTCAGATCGGCGATCGCGCCGGGCTGGTCACCGCTCGGCTTGTACTCGCTGATGACCTCGAACGGGTGCACGGCACGGGTTGGCTCCATGGTTCGAAGCGTAGCCGCGACCACCGACACCGGACGGCGCGTGCGCTGGCGGCGAACGGGGGTGCGCTCCCCGGCCGGGCCGCTCGGTCACGAGGGCGGGTGTCCGGGAGGAACCGTCAGCGGGCGAGCCGCTCCCACAGCGCGTCGGTCCGAGCGAGCGTCTCCTCCAGCGTGCCGGAGGAGTCGATCACGACGTCGGCGAGGGCGAGGCGCTCCTCGTCGCTCGCCTGCGACGAGACCCGCGCACGAGCCTCCTCCTCGGTCAGTCCCCGGAGGGCGACGAGACGCTCGATGCGGAGGTGCTGCGGCGCGTGCACGACGACCACCTCGTCGAACTCCCCCGCTCCACGGCCCTCGGCGAGGAGGGGGACGTCGTAGACGACCACCGCGGCCGGGTCCGCCTCGGCGGCCTCCGCGAACAGCCGCTGCGAACGGAGGGTCACCGCCGGATGGGTGATCGCATTGAGGTCGGCGCGGGCCGCCGCGTCCGAGAAGACGATCGCGCCGAGCGCCGGGCGGTCGAGCGCGCCGTCCGCGCGGATCACGGACGGGCCGAAGCGCTCGGCGATCGCCGCCAGCGCCGGCTCCCCCGGCTCGACGACCTCGCGCGCGAGGACGTCGGCGTCGACCACCACCGCTCCGTGCTCGGCGAGACGGCGGGCGACGGTGGACTTGCCCGAGGCGATGCCTCCGGTGAGGGCGACGAGATGCACCCGGCCACCCTACCCAGCGCCGTCGCCCGGAACGCCGAACGGCCGGCCCCCGAGGGGACCGGCCGTTCGATGCGATGTGCTCGCGATCAGTTGTTCGAGGACAGCTTCTCGCGGAGCGCGGCGAGCGACTCGTCGTCGGCGAGGGTGCCGCCGGTGGTCGACTCGCTGGTGAAGCCGGCGCCGACCGAGACACCCTCGGAGACGGTGGCCGCCTCCTCCTGCGACTTGGCGACCTGGGCCTTGTGAGCCTCCCAGCGCGCCTGAGCAGCGGCGTACTCCAGCTCCCAGGCCTCGCGCTGCGACTCGAAGCCCTCGCGCCACTCGTTGGTCTCGGGGTCGAAGCCCTCGGGGTACTTGTAGTTCCCCTGGTCGTCGTACTCCGTGGCCATGCCGTAGAGCGCCGGGTCGAACTCGGTGCCCTCGGGGTCGACGTTCTCGTTCGCCTGCTTGAGCGAGAGGGAGATGCGGCGACGGTCGAGGTCGATGTCGATGACCTTGACGAACACCTCTTCGCCGACCGACACGACCTGCTCGGCGAGCTCGACGTGCTTGCCCGACAGCTCGGAGATGTGGACGAGGCCCTCGATGCCGTCCGCGACGCGGACGAAGGCACCGAACGGGACCAGCTTCGTGACCTTGCCCGGCGCGACCTGTCCGATCGCGTGGGTGCGGGCGAAGACCTGCCACGGGTCCTCCTGGGTCGCCTTGAGCGAGAGCGACACGCGCTCGCGGTCGAGGTCGACCTCGAGGATCTCGACGGTGACCTCCTGGCCCACCTCGACGACCTCGGAGGCGTGCTCGATGTGCTTCCAGGAGAGCTCGGAGACGTGGACGAGACCGTCGACGCCGCCGAGGTCGACGAACGCGCCGAAGTTGACGATCGACGACACGACGCCCTTGCGGACCTGACCCTTGTGCAGGTTGTTCAGGAACGTGGTGCGGCTCTCGGACTGGGTCTGCTCGAGGAGCGCGCGACGCGACAGGACCACGTTGTTGCGGTTCTTGTCGAGCTCGAGGATCTTCGCCTCGATCTCCTGGCCGAGGTACGGCGTGAGGTCGCGGACGCGGCGCAGCTCGATGAGCGAGGCCGGGAGGAAGCCGCGGAGGCCGATGTCGACGATGAGACCGCCCTTGACGACCTCGATGACCGAGCCGGTGACGACGCCGTCCGACTCCTTGATCTTCTCGACGTCGCCCCACGCGCGCTCGTACTGCGCACGCTTCTTGGACAGGATCAGGCGACCCTCCTTGTCCTCCTTCTGGAGGACGAGGGCCTCGACGCTGTCGCCCACGTTGACGACCTCGGAGGGGTCGACGTCGTGCTTGATGGAGAGCTCGCGCGAGGGGATGACGCCCTCGGTCTTGTAGCCGACGTCGAGGAGGACCTCGTCGCGGTCGATCTTCACGACGGTGCCTTCGATGAGGTCTCCGTCGTTGAAGAACTTCAGAGTCTTTTCGACCGCGGCAAGAAAGTCTTCAGCAGACCCGATGTCGTTGATCGCGACCTGCTTGGTTGCCTTGTCGGTCGTTGCGGTTGTCATTAAGGGATGCTCCAGGATGGATGGGTCTCGGGCGGCGGCCGCCTGCGGGCCTCGCGGCTCGGCGGAGTGGTGACCACTGCGGTGGTGAGGGATGTGCCTCCGGCCCGGGAGCCGCGCTCGGCCGGCCGGAGGACCGGCCTTCCTCGCGCGCCGCGGGCACGGCGGCGCCACAGATGTGACACCCCAGCTTAGACGCCCCGGGAGGCGCACGGCAATCTCGCCGCGCCCGTCCAGGCGCGGGTTCTGGAGTCAGCCGGCGAGGGAGGAGCGGAGGGTGTCGAGACCGACGCCGCCGAGGTCGAGCGCCCTCCGGTGGAAGGCCGCGAGCGAGAACGCGGCGCCCTCGCGCGCCTCCGCCTCGTCGCGCAGCTGCTCCCAGATCCGCTGCCCGATCTTGTAGGACGGAGCCTGCCCCGGCCAGCCGAGGTACCGGTTCACCTCGAAGCGCACGAACGCGTCGTCCATGTTCACGTTGGCCCGCATGAAGTCGAGGGCCGACTCGGCGGTCCAGACGGTGCCGGAGCCCGGCATCGGCTTCTGGAGGTGCACGCCGATGTCCAGCACGACGCGCGCCGCGCGCATCCGCTGGCCGTCGAGCATGCCCAGGCGGTCGGCCGGGTCGTCGAGGTAGCCGAAGCGCTCCATCAGCCGCTCCGCGTAGAGCGCCCAGCCCTCGGCGTGGCCGGAGGTCCCGGCGAGCTGACGGCGCCAGGTGTTGAGGCAGGCGCGGTTGTGGACGGCCTGGCCGATCTGCAGGTGATGGCCCGGGACGCCCTCGTGGTAGACCGTGGTCAGCTCCCGCCAGGTGGCGAACTCGGTGACTCCGGCCGGGACCGACCACCACATCCGCCCCGGGCGCGAGAAGTCGTCGCTCGGACCGGTGTAGTAGATGCCGCCCTCCTGGGTCGGCGCGATCCTGCACTCGAGGCGGCGCACCTCCTCCGGGATGTCGAAGGCGGTGCCGGCGAGCTCGCGGACGGAGCGGTCGCTGGTCTCCTGCATCCACGCCTGCAGAGCGTCGACGCCGTGCAGAGTGCGGGCCGGGTCCGCCTCGAGGTGGGCGATCGCCTCGGCGACGGAGGCGCCGGGCAGGATCTCGCGCGCGATCGCCTCCTGCTCGGACGTCATGCGGGCCAGCTCCTCGATCCCCCACTCGTAGGTCTCGTCGAGGTCGACGACAGCGCCGAGGAAGCGGCGGGAGTGCAGCGCGTACAGCTCCCGGCCGACGGCGTCCTGCTCGGTCGCGGCGGGGGCGAGCTCGCCCCGGAGGAACTGCGCGAGCGACCCGTAGGCGGCCGAGGCACGGCGGGCGCCGTCCTCCAGCCGCTGAGCGAGCGACGCGGGCAGGGATCCGGCGGCGGGAGCGGCCTCCGCGGCCAGCTCGGCGAAGAACCCGCGGGGAGCGGCGATCTTCCGCGCCTGCTCGGCGACGAGCTCGACCTGGCGGCGGGCGGGGACCACGCCGGTGCGGATCCCCTCGCGCAGGGTCTCCGCGTAGCCCTCGAGGGCGGCCGGCACGGCCAGCAGCCGCTCGGCGACCGCCTCCCAGTCGGCGACCTCGTCCGTCGGCATCAGGTCGAAGACGTCGCGCAGCTCCTGCGCCGGGGACGCGATCACGTTGAGGTCCCGCAGCGGCAGACCGGCGTCGTGCCCCTCCAGGGAGAGCCGGAGCTCGGCGCCGAGGTCGGCGGCCGTGACGCGGTCGACGTCGTCCACGGGGTCGGCGGCCTCGAGCTCGGCGAGGGCCGAGGCGGTCGCCGCCCGGGCCTGCTCGAGACCGGCCGGCGAGTAGTCGCCCAGACGGCCGTTCGCGCCGCTGCGTCCGATCGCGGTGCCGAGGGTGGGGTCGAGGTCGACGAGCGTGTCGACCCAGCGCTCGGCGACGGCGTCGACGGCGGTGGGCTCGCGGGGGGTGTCGGTGCTCATGCCTCCGAGCCTAGCCAGGCCCTGCGGCCGGCTCAGTGCGCGGCGACGTCCCAGTCGGACCCGTGGCCCACCTGCACCTCGAGCGGGACGCTCAGGTCGGCGGCACCCGCCATCCGGCCGCGGACGACCGCCTCGAGCGACTCCTCCTCGCCGGGGGCGACGTCGAAGATCAGCTCGTCGTGCACCTGGAGGAGCATCCGCGAGCCGAGCCCCTGCTCGTCGAGGTCGGCCTGCACGCCGATCATCGCGCGCTTCATGATGTCGGCGGCCGAGCCCTGGATCGGCGAGTTGAGTGCCGCCCTCTCGGCGTTGTCGCGGAGGACGCGGTTCGCGCTCTGCAGGTCGGGGAACGGACGCCGGCGTCCGAAGATCGTCTCGGTGTAGCCGGTCTCGCGGGCCTGCTCGACGACGCTGCGGAGGTAGTCGCGCACCGCGCCGAAGCGGACGAAGTAGTCGGTCATCAGCTGCTTGGCCTCGGCGCTCGAGATGCGCAGCTGCTTCGACAGGCCGAAGGCGCTCAGGCCGTAGGCGAGGCCGTACGACATCGCCTTGACCTTGTTGCGCATGGCCGAGGTGACGTCGCCCGGATCGACGCCGAAGATCCGCGATCCGACGAAGCGGTGCAGGTCCTCGCCGGAGTGGAAGGCCTCGATCAGCCCGGCGTCCCCGGAGAGGTGCGCCATGATCCGCATCTCGATCTGCGAGTAGTCGGCGGTGAGGAGGGTGCTCGCCTCCGCTCCGTGGACGAAGGCGGTGCGGATGCGGCGGCCCACCTCGCTGCGGACGGGGATGTTCTGCAGGTTCGGGTCGTTGGAGGAGATCCGGCCGGTGGCCGTGCCGGTCTGGTCGTAGCTGGTGTGGATCCGGCCGTCGGCGGTGACCGACTTCTCGAGCGTCTCGATGATCTGCTTGAGCTTGGTCGCGTCGCGGTGCTCGAGGAGCAGCCCGAGGAACGGGTGCGGGTGGGACTCCTGCAGGTCGGCGAGGGCGGAGGCGTCGGTGGTGTAGCCCGTCTTCGTGGCCCGGGTGCGCGGCATGTCGAGCTCCTCGAAGAGGACCTGCTGCAGCTGCTTGGGCGAGCCGAGGTTCATCTCGTGGCCGATCTCGGCGAACGCGCGGCTCGCGAGGTCGGCGGCCGAGACGGTCAGCTCGGCGCGGAGGCGCGCCAGCACGTCGGCGTCGATCGCGACGCCGGTGAGCTCCATCGTCGCGAGGACCTGGACGATCGGCAGCTCGATGTCGACGAGTACCGAGAGCATCCCCTCGCCCAGCCGCTCGCGCAGCGGAGCGACGAGCCGGTACGCGTACCAGGCCTCGGTGGCGGGCCCCATCGGCTCGACGGTGGGGACCAGCTGGTTCGGGTCGCCCTGCGCCATGGTCTCGTCGAGGTGCTGCGCGACCTGCGCCGCGAGCGTGGCCGGGTGCCCGGTGGGCTGCACCAGCCAGGAGGCGACGCGGGTGTCGAACGCGAGCCCCGCGACGGGGAGTCCGGCCCTCCGCAGCGCCTTGATCTGGGGCTTCGCGTCGGCGAAGTACTTGGGGGCGGGCCCGGCCAGCCACTGCTCGAGCGCGGTGTAGTCGGGCCGCTCGGCGGCCCACGGGACGAACGCCGTCTCCTTCTCGACCGCGAGACCCACACCCTCGAGCCCGCCGGCGCCGAGCAGGACCTGCACGGCGACGGGCGCGGTGCCCTTCGCCGACACGCGGTCGAGCCAGTGCGCGAGCTCCTCGTCGACCAGGGTGCGGACGGCGGGTGCGGAGGTCGTGACCACATCGCCCGCCAGGGCCGCGGCAGCGCCGTCGACGCCCTCCTCCGCGGCGATCGTGAGGACCCGCTCCTGCAGGGTCTTGAACTCGAGGCGGCTGAAGATCTCGCGGACCGCGTCGGGATCGATCGGACGGCGTGTCAGATCGTGCGGCCCGAGGGGGAGCTCGACGTCCGTCACCAGCCGGTTGAGGCGACGGTTGCGGAGCGCGTTCTCCTTCTGCTCGCGCAGCTTCTCGCCGACCACGCCCTTGATCTCGTCGGCGTGGGCGATGATGTCGGCGACCGTGCCGTACTGGTTGACCCACTTCGCGGCCGTCTTGGGGCCGACCTTGTCGACGCCGGGCAGGTTGTCGCTGGTCTCGCCGACGAGGGCGGCGATCTCGGGGTACTGGTGCGGCTCGACGCCGTACTTCTCGAACACCTTGTCGCGGTCGTAGCGGGTGAGCTGCGAGACGCCCTGGGTGGAGGGGTAGAGCAGGGTGACGTCCGGGGTCACCAGCTGGATGGTGTCGCGATCGCCCGAGACGACCAGCACGCGGAAGCCGGCCTCGGCCCCCTGGCGGGCGAGCGTCGCGAGGATGTCGTCGGCCTCGAAGTCCTCCTTCGAGACGGTCCGGATGTTCATGGCGTGCAGCGCCTCCTCGAGGAGGGGGACCTGGCCCTTGAACTCGGGCGGCGTCTCGCCGCGGGTGCCCTTGTACTCCGGGTACTCGCGGGTGCGGAACGAGTAGCGGGAGATGTCGAACGCGACGCCGAGGTGGGTCGGCTTCTCGTTCTTCAGCAGCAGGATCAGCATCGAGAGGAAGCCGTGGATGGCGTTCGTGTGCTGGCCCTCGCGGGTCTGGAAGCTGTCGACCGGGAGCGCGTAGAACGCCCGGAACGCCAGGGAATGGCCGTCGACGAGCAGGAGGGTAGGCTGTTCCGGATCTGACACAGGGCCAGACTACACAGCGCCTCCGACACCGGATCGGCCCGCTCGCGCCCGCCGGTCAGGGCCGCTCCGAGGCTCCATCGCGAGGAGCGACGTGACCGAGCCGACCCCCACCACGACCGCCTGGATCCGCCCGCCCGCGCTCGACCTGGTCGCCGGGATCGGCCGCGGCATGGGCGAGCTCGCCGAGCGGATGGGGATCCTCTGGCACGAGCTCACCCCGCAGCACTCGGTGGCCTCGATGCCCGTCGAGGGCAACCGGCAGCCGGTCGGCATCCTGCACGGCGGCGCGCACGTCGTGCTCGCCGAGTCGATGGGCTCGATCGCGGCGAACGTGCACGCCGGCGCGGGCCGCCTGGCGATGGGCATCGAGCTGAACGCGAGCCACAGCCGGTCGGTCCACTCGGGCTTCGTGATCGCCACCTGCGACGCGATCCACCTGGGCTCCACCCTCACCACCCACGAGATCGTCGTGCGCGACCAGGAGGGGCGCCGCCTCTCCACCGTGCGGATCACCAACATCATTCGAGACGCCCGCTGACGGGGAGCGGACGGGTCCCCCTCGCGGGAGCGGAGGGCGAGGACCGCGATCGCCGTCGGGACCGCCCGCGCCTGCGCGCGACCGGGGATCGACCGGTCGGCCGCGCCGCTCGGAGGCCCGGCACCGCGGCGAGCGGCACTGTCAAGCGACGGCGCGCGACTGTGCCCGGTGGTGCCCGAAGGGCGACACTGAGCGGATGAGCCTTCGCCATCTCCTCAAGAGCCTCCCGTCCATGCCCTCCGACCTGCCCTCGTTCGATGCGGAGGCGGCTCCGGCCGATCCTCTCGAGCTGTTCGCGCAGTGGCTCGAGGAGGCGAAGGACGCGGGCCAGCTCCTCCCCCACGGCGCCACGCTCTCCACCGCCTCCGACGACGGCACCGTCTCGGCGCGCGTGCTCGTGCTGCGCGAGATCGACGAGGCGGGCTGGGCGTTCTCCACTCATGCCACCAGCCCCAAGGGACGCGCCATGGAGGAGAACCCGCACGCCGCGCTGACCTTCTTCTGGCCGGTCCAGGGCCGTCAGGTCCGGGTCGAGGGCCGGGTCGAGCGCGCCTCCGCGCAGGAGTCGGCCGACGACTTCCGCCGCCGCTCCGAGGCCGCTCGCACCGCCCTGCTCGTCGGACGCCAGAGCAAGCCGATGCGCAGCGCGCAGGACTTCGGCCTCGTCACGCTCCAGACCAGCGTCGCCGTGGGCTGCTCGCCCGCGACGCTCGACCGGGAGTGGGCCGTCTACCGCGTCGTGCCCGAGCGCATCGAGTTCTGGCAGGGCTCGACCGCGCCGGAGCAGGATCACACCCGTCTCGAGTACCGCCCGGGAACGACGGAGGCGGGCGGCTCCCCGTGGGAGCGCACCCGCCTCTGGCCCTGAGGCCTTGGGCCCTCGGGCCCGGCCTCGCGCTAGGCCTTCTTCGTGCTCAGCTGCTCGATGATCGCCTGCGCGACGTCGTGCATGGTGAGCCGGCGGTCCATGGAGGCCTTCTGGATCCAGCGGAACGCCTCGGGCTCGGTGAGCCCCATCTTCTCGTTGAGCAGGCCCTTGGCGCGGTCGACGAGCTTGCGGGTCTCGAAGCGCTCGACCATGTCGGCGACCTCGGCCTCGAGGGTGAGGATCTGGGCGTACCGCGAGAGGGCGATCTCGATCGCGGGCAGCAGGTCGTTGGGCGTGAAGGGCTTCACGACGTAGGCGAGCGCTCCGGCCTCGCTGGCGCGCTCGACGAGCTCCTTCTGGCTGAAGGCGGTGAGCAGGACGACGGGCGCGATGTGCGCCTTCGAGAGGCGCTCGGCCGCCGAGATGCCGTCGAGCTGGGGCATCTTGACGTCCATGATGACGAGATCGGGGCGCAGCTCGGTGGCGAGGGCCACAGCGGTCTCGCCGTCGCCGGCCTCGCCGACGACCTCGAAGCCGTTGTCGCGGAGGATCTCCACGATGTCGAGGCGGATGAGGGATTCGTCTTCGGCGACGACGACCCGACGGGGTGCGGTCGACGAGGGTTCCTGGTCAGTCACGCCGATGAGCCTACGGTATTCTCGACGGGCTGGTGATGAGCCGGTGTGGCGGAATGGCAGACGCGGGGCACTCAAAATGCTCTGTCCGAGAGGGCTTGTGGGTTCGAGTCCCACCACCGGTACCCGCCTGGTCGCGCGGTGCGCGCCTCCGCTCGCTAGCGTCGTCGGATGAGCACCGACCCCTGGCCCCTGTTCTCGCTGGAGCTGCGCACGCCGCGGCTCGAGCTGCATCCGGTCCGCGACGCCGACCTCGGCCCTCTCGCCGAGGCAGCCCTCGCGGGCGTGCACGAGAGCGGCCGCTCGCCGTTCCCCTCCCCCTGGGCCGAGGCGCCGGCGGAGCGCCTGCCCGGCGAGCTCGCCCGCTTCCACTGGTCGCAGCGCGCGCAGACGACGCGGGAGTCGTGGCGCGTCGCGTTCGCCGTGGTCGAGGACGGCCGGGTCGTCGGCTGCCAGGACGTGGTCGCCGAGTCCTTCGCCGCCACCCGCACCCTGACCTCGGGCTCGTGGCTCACCCGCTCGGCGCAGGGCCGCGGCCTCGGGCAGGAGATGCGCGCCGCCGTCCTCCTCCTCGCCTTCGACCACCTCGGAGCCGAGGTCGCCGAGAGCGCCGCTCTCGCCTGGAACACCCGCTCGATCCGGGTCTCGGAGGCCCTCGGCTACCGGCCGAACGGGACGCACCGGATCGTCGGTCCGGACGGTATGTCGGTCGAGGAGCTGCGGTTCCGCGTCACACCGGAGACCCTGGTGCGGCCGGAATGGACGCTGGAGGCCTCGGGGATCGACGCAGCACGAGCGGTCCTCGTCCAGGACCCGCTCGGTCCGCCCTCCCCCGTCTGATTCACCAGAACATCGTGCCCGGCGAGCCCTTGAACGGACCGACCACGCGCGAGGTGATCCAGCCGCCGTAGAAGTCGCCCGGCTGCGGCTGGACCGCCTCGCCGTCGACCGTGCAGGAGTCCATCCGGCCGGGGTAGAGGGCGACGGTGTCGACGAGGGCCTCGAACCCGGCCATCGGCTCGGGGTACGTCCAGCCCGCCGCCTCCGCGACCGCTCCTCCTCCCCCGCGCAGGGTCAGGTAGGAGGCCGCGCCCTTGAACTCGCAGATGCTGCGGCCGGGCGCGGGCTCGAGCGCCCCGGGCGCGAACGAGGACACGGGGAGGTAGTAGACGGGAGGGTGGCTCGTCTCGAGGACGCGGAGAGCGTCGCGGGTCTCGGCGACGACGACGCCGCCCAGCCGCACGACCACGTGCTCGGCGGTGGTCTCGACCCTCGGGGGTCGCGGGTAGTCCCAGACGGATTCCTGGCCCTCGGCGGGCGGCACGCGCTTCATCCCGCTCACGCTACGCGGCGGGGAGCGGTGCTCCGGCGCCTCCCAGAGGATGCCCGGGCGGACGCCGCGGCTCCGCAGATCCCCGCCGCCGGGACGCGCGAGGGCCCCGGTCGCGTAACGTCGTCCCTGCGGCGGAACCCCGAGCCCGCGCGCAGAAGGAATCCAGAGTGCCCACCGAATGCATCCACGGCCTCGACATCGCGCTCTGCGACGTCTGCACCCCGAAGAAGCTCCCCGAGCAGGTCGGCCGTGCCACCCGCGCCCCCGCGCGCGTGCCCGGGACCTCCCGTGCGGCCACCGCCCGTGCCGCCGCCCGCGGCACGGCGCGCGAGAAGCCCCTGCCGAAGGTCGACATCGCCACGCAGCGGATCTACCACGTCACCCACCTCGACAACCTCGAGGCGATCGTCGCCGCCGGCGCGATCCTGGCGGACCAGCAGCTCCAGGAGCGCCCCGCGATCGACGTCAGCGCCGAGACCACCCGCGAGCACCGCCGTGCCGTGCAGGTGAAGGACGGCGTCAGCGTCGCCGGCTTCGTGCCCTTCTTCCTCTCCCCCGACGCCGCCCTCTGGGCCGACCTGCGCGGCGAGCGGGTCGCTCCGCACTGGTCGCCGAGCGCCCACGAGACCACCGCTTCCCAGTACGTCGTCCTGGTGGGCTCGCTCGCCTCCGCCCCGGTCCTGAGCGACGGCGACGCCTCCCACGTCCTCACGCGCTTCACCGAGGGCGACGCGCTCGTGCGCACCTTCGCGCGCCTCCTGGTCGACGAGCCGGCCCTGCGCAGCGCCGAGGCGCTCGTGCCCGAGCGCTTCCCGCTCGAGGGCGTCGCGACGGTCGGCGTGGCGTCGGTCGCCGCCCGCAACCGCGTCAAGGCTCTCTTCGAGGGCATCGACGCCTCTCCCCGCGTCGCCGTCTACCCGCCGTGGTTCCACCCGGTGGCCGAGGAGGAGTGACCCGGCGCTAGTCGGCCTCGAGGAGGTCGAGGCGGTCGGCCAGGTACCTGCGCAGCGGCATCAGTCCCTGCTCGCTCAGACCGGGCGCCCAGCGCACGAGCACCTCGGAGCCGCGCAGTGCCAGCGGCTCCTGGCCCGACTCGAGCGCTGCGGCGTCGAGTGCGAGGCGCCGCCAGCCGTAGTTGACGATCTCGCCCTCCTGGAACGGACCGTCGAAGGCGGCGCGCCGGATCTCGCGGCGCGCCTCCTGCGACTCGGACTGGTTGTTGGCGTGCAGCGGAGCGACGGCACGCGTGACAGAGCCCGTCGCGAGGAGCTCTCCCTCGCGTCCGAGGAGGAGCACGCCGAGGCGCCACGCGCGGGTCACCGGCGCCATCACCGGCTTGCGGTGGAAGCCGAGGATCGCGCGCGGCGTCCGCAGCTCGGCGACGGCCTGGTCGGCGATGCCGCGGGCGTCGAGCTCGGCGGAGACCTCGCGCAGGAGCGCAGCCAGATCGGCAGCGGCCTGCTCGGCCCCGGGTGCTGCGGGCATCGCTCCTCCTCGGCTCGTCCCGCCAGCCTACGGGCGCGGTGTGCACCGGCCACCCTGCTCCGCACCGCTAGCATCGCCTGACGACACCGAGGAGGACGAGCGATGCGCGTCATCATGATGGGCCCGCCCGGCGTGGGCAAGGGCACCCAGGCGGCCGTGCTGTCGCGCGAGCTGGGGGTGCCGGCGATCTCCACCGGCGATCTGTTCCGCGCGCACGTCGCCGACGGCACCGACCTCGGACGGCGTCTGCGGGCGCTCGTGGAGGCCGGCGAGTACGTGCCGGACGAGCTGACGAACGCCCTGGTCGCCGAGCGCATCGCCGAGGAGGACGCCCGGGACGGGTTCATCCTCGACGGCTACCCGCGCACGCTCGCCCAGGTGGACGCGCTGGCGGAGCTCCTCGAGGAGCGGGGTACACCGCTCTCGTGCGTCGTGCTGCTGACGGCCGACGTGGACGTGGTCGTCGAACGGCTGCACGTGCGGGCGCAGGAGCAGGACCGCGCCGACGACGACCCCGAGGTGGTGCGGAACCGGATCGAGGTCTACGAGCGCGAGACGGCTCCTCTGGCGGAGGTCTACGACGAGCGCGAGCTCCTGGTGCGGATCGACGGCTCCGCCTCGCAGGACGAGGTCGCCGCGAGGATCATCGCGGCGTGCCGGCCCGAGTGAGCCGACCCGCCGCGACGCGGGGTCAGATCGCCGAGGCGAGGACCTCGTCGAGCTTGGCCGAGGCCTCCTCGTCGGTGCCCTTCAGGGCGAGCGAGAGCTCCGACACGAGGATCTGACGCGCCTTGAGGAGCATCCGCTTCTCGCCGGCCGAGACGCCGCCCGCCTGCTCGCGGCGCCACAGGTCGCGGACGACCTCGCTGACGCGGTACACGCTGCCGCTGGCCATCTTCTCCTGGTTGGCCTTGAAGCGGCGGGACCAGTTGCTGGCCTCCTCCGCGACGTCGCTGCGCAGGACGTCGTAGACCGCCTGGACTCCGGCGTCGTCGATGATCTCGCGGACGCCGACGAGCTCGGCGTTCTCGACGGGGAGGGTGATGGTGAGCTCGCTGGTGTGCACGTTCATCGTCATGAACGTCTTCTCGACGCCCTTGACCGAGCGCTTCTCGAGCCCGGTGATCGTCACCGCTCCGTGGTGCGGGTAGACCAGGGTCTCGCCGACCTCGAATGTCATCATGTCGTGCCTTTCGTCGTGGGGCGTGGTGGGAGTGAGGAGTCCAGGGGGCGCAGCGGCGCAGCGGCGAGCCAGGCCGGGAGCAGCGCGACGAGGTGCTCGACCAGCTCCTCGTCGGTACCGTCGAGGGAGCCGGCGAGCCAGGCGCCGACCACGGAGAGGACGCCGCCGGCCGCGAAGACCGCGGTGAGCTCGGGGTCGACCGCTGCGGGGACGTCGACCCGGGCGAGCACCTCGCGGTGCAGGGCGAGCGCCGTGTCGAGCACGGCGTCGTCGGAGGCGACCCGGGCGGAGGCCCGCGCGCGGAGCCGGGCATGGAAGGCGTGGCGGTCGACCAGCCGCTCGACGAGCCGCGAGTAGCCGCGCTGCAGGGCGTCGGCTCCGGAGCGGTCGGCGGGATCGCCCTCGGCGACGTCGGCGACCACGAAGTCCTGGCGGAGCAGCGCGGAGGCGACTCCCGCCGCGTCGTCGAAGTGGGCGTAGAACGAGCTGCGGCTGATCCCGGCCTCGCGCACGATGTCGCTCACCGCGATGCCCTCGGCCCTCTCGCCGTCGCTCTGCATGACGAGCCGCTCGACCGCGTCGAACACGCGGCGGCGGGTGCGCCGGGCTCGCGGATCGGCGGAGCCGAGCGCCGAGGGGGACTCCGCCGCGGGCACGGAGGCGAGGCGGGCGGGAGTCATCGACGTCAGTCTACCACTTCCCGGACAGGTGTACGGGAAGAGCGTCAGGCGCCGGTGCGAACCTGGTCGAGGCCGGCGATGCGGTCGATCGCGGCCTGCTCGCTCGGCGAGACCCGGCCGAGATACCGGCCCAGGAACACGAACAGCAGGCGGTTCGCCGTGATCGCGGGCCACCACGGGCGCCGGAGGCCTAGGAGCCTCCGCACCTCGGGGCTGAGCGAGGCGACCGCGCCGGCGAACAGCAGCGGGTAGACCACGCCCGCCTCGCCCGGCAGCCGGATGTCGCGGAGGAACCCGACCGCCTCGTGCACGCGTGCGTCGGGCTTGAGCTCGCCCGCGAATCCGGCGAGCTGCGCGCGGAGCTCCGCGACGCTCTCGGGCGGATCCTGCACTCCGAGCAGCCGGCCGGAGGCGGCCCACTCGCGCACGTAGGCGTCGGGGCCGCCGGGGATCCGTCCGCCCCAGATCTCGTGGGCGGCGAGGAACGCGTCGGTGAAGGCGTCGTGCACCCAGAGCAGCAGGCGGGGGTCCTGCGCCGAGTAGGAGCGCTCACGCCCGCCGGCGTCCTCGTAGGAGCCGACGATCCGCTCGTGCACGCCGGTCACCCAGCGCGCCGCTCCGCTCGCCGCGGCGGTGTCGCCGAAGCTGGTGGTCAGGACCCAGCGGACCGTGTTGTCGAGGCGGCCCATCGGGTCCTCGCGGTAGCGGGAGTGGTCGTGCACACCGGCCATCGCTCCGGCATGGAGGGTCTGCATGAGCAGAGCCCGCACTCCGGCGATCATCGTGGGCAGGCCGCCGTTGACCGCCCAGACCGCGCTGCCCGGTCCGAAGAGCCCGGCGTCGTCGCCCTTCTCGAGGGCGACGATCCAGTCGGCGCGGGGGCGGGGGCGGCGGCGTCTCATCCGCTCAGTGTGCGCTCGGATCCTGGGCCGCGGCTGGCCGTTCTGTCACCCTTCGTGGGGCCGTGGTCACTCGGCCAGCAGTTCGCGGACGTCGTCGGCCGACAGCGCCCGGGCGAAGAGCTCGCCCTCGTCGAGCACCGCCGTGCTGAGGCGGCCCTTGCGCTCCTGGAGGCGCACGATCTTCTCCTCGATCGTGTCCGTCGCCACCAGCCGGTACACGTTCACCCGCCGCTCCTGGCCGATGCGGTGCGCGCGGTCGACGGCCTGCGCCTCGGCCGCCGGGTTCCACCACGGGTCGAGGATGAAGACGTGGTCGGCCTCGGTGAGGGTGAGCCCGGTGCCGCCCGCCTTCAGGCTGATCAGGAAGACGGGCGCGGCTCCCGAGCGGAACTCCTCGATCACTCCCGCGCGGTCCCGCGTGGAGCCGTCGAGCTGCACGAACGGGATGCCGCGCCGACGCAGCCGCTCCCCCGCCCGCTCCAGGTACGAGGTGAAGGTGCTGAAGACGAGGGCCCGACGGCCTTCCGCGATCACGTCGTCGAGCTGCTCGACGAGCACGTCGAGCTTCGCGGACGGGACGTGCCGGTAGGCCGGGTCGACCAGGGACGCGTCGAGCGCGAGCAGGCGCAGGAGGGTGAGCGATCGGAACACCGTGAAGCGCTGCCGGTCGAGGTCGTCGACCAGGCCCAGGAGCTTCCGCCGCTCGCGCTGGAGGTAGCCGTCGTAGAGCACCCTGTGGGCGGGCGTCAGCGCGACCTCGATCGTCTGCTCCTGCTTCTCGGGGAGCTCCGGCGCCACCGCCTCCTTGGTGCGGCGGAGCAGGAACGGACGCAGTCGCCGGCGCAGTCTCTCGAGGCGGCGGCGCGCGCCCTCGGTGTGGCTGACGGTCCGTCCCTCGGACAGATCGGGCGAACCGATGCCGACGGGCGCCTCCGCGTGCAGGATCGGCCGGGTGTACTCCTCGCGGAAGCGGCGCAGCGGCGGCAGGAGCCCGGGCGCCACCAGGGCGAGGACCGCCCAGAGCTCGTCGAGCGAGTTCTCCAGCGGTGTGCCGGTGAGCGCGAGCGTGACGGGCGCGCCGACCCCGCGGGCGGCCCGGTGCGTCTGTGAGGCGGGGTTCTTGACGAACTGGGCCTCGTCGAGGATCAGCGCCGACCACGTCCTCGACGCCCAGCGCTCGCCGCCGAGGCGCAGGACCGCGTAGCTGGTGAGGACCACGTCCGCGTCGCCCGGGATCGCGTCGAGCGCGCCCTCCCGCGAGCTCGCGACGACGTGGACGCGCAGGGCGGGCGCGAAGCGCTCGGCCTCCGAGCGCCAGCCCGGCACGACCGAGGTGGGGGCGACCACGAGGAACGGCGCGCGGCGGATCCCGGCGCGGCCCGCCTCCTCGACCGCGTCGAGCATCATGGCCAGCGCCTGCAGGGTCTTGCCGAGGCCCATGTCGTCGGCCAGGATCCCGCCGAGCCCGTGACGGAGGCGGTGCACGAGCCAGGCGTAGCCCGCCCGCTGGTACGGACGCAGCCGGGCGGTCAGGCCCTCCGGCGGCTCCACGTCCTCCGGCGACCCGGCGGCCAGCGCGGAGTCGAGCACGGCGCGCCACGCGTCGGAGGGGACGCTCTCGTCGGCGAGCTCCTCCAGCTCGTTCCACAGCCCGGCCTGGTGCCGGCCGAGCCGCGGTCCCGTCTCCCACTCCTCGAGCTCGTCCGCCCGGGTCAGCAGCTCCCGGAGCCGGTCGAGGCCGGGGTGCGCGAGCGAGAGGTAGGAGTGGTCGACCAGGCGGATGCGGTCGCCGCCCGCGGCCAGAGCGCGGAAGAGGGGCAGGAACGGCACGGTCGCGTCGCCGATGGTCACGACGACGCCGAGGTCGAACCAGTCGGCGCTCTCGGTGTCGACCGCGGTGATGGTGAGCGTGAGCGGTCCGGTCAGCAGGCGGTAGTCCGGGGCCGCGCCCTCGCGCTCGATCCGGACCCCGCCGATCCCCTCCAGCTGCGGGAGCTGCTCCACCACGAACACCGCCGCCTCGGCCCCGCGCAGGACCGCGCTCGTCCCCGGCTCCGGCACGAGAGCGGACCCGGCCTCGCCGAGCACCGAGCGCACCCGGCGGAGCACCGCGCGCTCGAGAGCCGCGTCGGCCGTGCCGTCGAGTTCGCCCGCGCGATCGGGCGAGCGGCGCCAGTGCCAGCCCACCCTGACGGCGCGCCGCGGCTCGAACGAGACCGTGCAGACCAGGCGCGGGGGCTCCGGATCGTCCAGGACGAGGTCGACGCCCTCCTCGCGCACCGCGACGCGGCCGCGGAGGGCGGGGAGGTGCTCGCCGACGAACTCGGGCACGTCCTCCGCCGGGACCTCCGTCTCCTCGGGGTGGTCGAGGAGCCGCAGCTCCTCGTCGTCGAAGGGCAGGGACGCGGGCGCGAGCAGGAGCGAGGACGGATCGCCGCCCTCGACCGCGTAGACGCCGTGCCGGGCGACCGGACGCGCCGACTCGGGCGCGTGCTCCGCGCCGTCGATCCGCAGGACGGGCCGCAGCCGGAGCGCTCCCTCCTCCGCCGAGACCGTCACCGCCACATGCGCGGGACCGGCGAGACGGACCGCGCCCTTCTCCGGGGCGAGCAGCGGGATCCCGGCGGCCTGCGCCTGCTCGAGCAGCCGCCAGAGCAGTGGGCTCTCGTAGTCGTCGAGGTGGATCCAGTCGGGGTCCTGCCCGAGGTGGACGGTGCGCGTGGCGCGGTGCAGAGCCGCGAACTCGGCGAACCAGCGCTGGTGAGCGGGGTCGAGCGAGAGCCGGTGGGTCTGGAAGTTCAGCGACTTCCAGGTGAGGGTGGTGCGGTTCCAGGCGCCCCCGCGCCCACGGACGGCGGGGCGGGTGGCCAGACGGTGGTCGCGGCGCTCGTCGGGGTCGTAGGTCTTCGCCGTGACGCGCTCGCTCGCCGGCGCCCGCCACGGATCGTCGGCCCGGCGCACCAGCCGGCGCAGCTCGAACTGCAGCCCGATCGGAGTGAGGACGGTCGGCGACTCGGCCTCGGCGGATCCGCTGAGCTCGCCGACGCGGGCGCGCCAGGAGGAGGGGGTCGACTCGGGAGGCACCGCCCCATGCTGCCACGCGCCGCCGACACCCCCGCCCGCACCGCGTGACGGGCAGAATCGGAGGATGACCAGCAGCGACTCCCCCGCGCCCACCGTCCTCACCCTCGGCAGCGAGAGCCTGCGCCTCGCCCTGACGACCGCCGGGGCCGAGATGACGTCCCTCCGCGACGACGAGGGCCGCGAGTACCTGTGGCAGGCCGGCCCGGAGTGGCGCCGGCACGCTCCCGTCCTGTTCCCGATCATCGGGCGCCTCCCCGGCGACACGCTGCACCACGACGGCGCGGACCACCGGATGGGGCAGCACGGCTTCGCGCGGGACCGGGTCTTCGAGCTCGCGGGCGTCTCGGCGGACGAGGCGGTGTTCCGGCTCCGGAGCGACGACGCCACGCGCGCGGTGTTCCCCTTCGACTGGACGCTCCTCATCGCCTACGCCGTGACCGGCGCCTCGCTCCGGATCACCCAGACCGTCGAGAACAGGGGTCCCTCTCCGCTGGGCTTCTCGCTCGGCAACCACCCGGCCTTCGCGCTGCCGCTGCCCGAGGGCCGCGGCGAGCACCGCATCCGCTTCGCGCAGCCCGAGCCGGAGGGGTACCGCCGCGCTCCGGAGAACCTGCTGCTCGAGGCGCGCCACCCGGCGCCGCTCGAGGACGGGGTCCTGACAGTGGACGACGCGCACTTCGAGGAGGGCGTGATGATCTTCGACGAGCCGCGCCGGCGGACCCTCCGGCTCGAGGCCGACGGCGCCGCCCGCGCGATCGTCGTCGACACCGGGGACTTCGACGTGGTCGGCGTGTGGAAGCCCGTCGGGGCCCCGTTCGTCTGCCTCGAGCCGTGGCGGAGCGTCCCGACCCCCGAGGGCTGGGACGGCGACATCGTCGACAAGCCGCGCCAGGTCGTCCTCGAGCCGGGCGGCCGACGGTCGCTGTCCTACAGCATCGCGCTGAGCTGAACGTCCGCGCGCTGGATCTGCGCGTCGAGCAGCTCGAAGCGGCGGATGATCAGCCCCTCGCGGGTGGCCCAGGGGCAGATCACCAGCGTCTCGATGCCGAGGGCGTCCATGGCCGCCTCCGCGACGAGAGCGCCCGCGAGCAGCTGCGGAGCCCGCAGAGCGGAGACGCCGGGCAGCGCTGAGCGATCGGCCGCGCCGATCGCGGCGAGGCGGGCGGACCACAGCCGGAGGTCGACCAGGTGCAGCTCGCGGCGCACCAGCGGACCGGCGGCGCTCGGAGCGGCGCCGGTGATCCGCGCCAGAGACCGGAAGGTCTTCGACGTGCCTGCGACCAGGTCGGGGCGCCCCAGGGCGAGGAAGCCGCGGACGGGCTCCGCGAGCACCTCGCGGGCGTGACGCCGGGCGGCCTTCACGCTCGTGGCCGAGGCGGGATCGCCGACCAGCAGGTCCCGCGTCACCCGCCCCGCTCCGAGCGGGACCGACACGGCGAGCTCGGGCACCTCGTCCACGCCCATCGAGAGCTCGAACGAGCCGCCGCCGATGTCGAGGTCCAGGATCGAGCCCGCGCCCCAGCCGAACCAGCGGCGCACGGCGAGGAAGGTGGCCGACGCCTCGGCCTCGCCGCCGAGCTCCTGGAGGTGCACGCCCGTCTCGGCGCGGACCCGGTCGAGGACCGCCGCGCCGTTGCCGGCCTCGCGGATCGCCGAGGTCGCGAACGCCAGCAGGTCCTCCGCGCGGTGCTCGCGGGCGACCTCGGCGGCCTCGGTCACGAACGCGATCAGCTCGCGCTGGCCACGCTCGGTGATCTCCCCCGCCTCATCGAGGTGCGCCACGAGAGCGAGGCTCCGCTTGTGCGAGCGGTAGGGCACCGGGCGGGCGCCGGGGTGCGCGTCGACGAGGAGCAGGTGGACCGTGTTGGAGCCGATGTCGAGCACGCCGAGTCGCATGGGTCCACGGTATCCGCCCGCGGAGGCGCGTCCCGCCACGCGGACCGCCGGGGAACGCCGGAGGGCCCGGCCGCTCGCGCGACCGGGCCCTCCGGGGGTGCTGGACTCAGTGGTCCCAGTTCTCGGCCCTGTCGGCCGAGCTGGACGAGCCGACGATGTGCACCCGCATGTCGTTCGTCGTGCCGGCGCGCCCGGGGGGCGATCCGGAGACGACGACCACGGTCTCGCCCGCCTGGGCGAGGCCCTCGCGGAGCAGCACCGCGTCCACCTGCGCGAACATCGCGTCGGTGTGGTTGACGCGCGGCGTGACGAAGGACTGGACGCCCCAGTTCAGCGCCATGCGGCGCCGGACGGCGGGCTCGGGGGTGAAGCCGATGATCGGGATGCCGTGGCGCAGGCGCGTCATGCGGCGGACCGAGTCGCCCGACTCCGTGAACACGCAGAGGAACTTCGCCTCGACGAACTCCGCGACCTCGGCGGCGGCCAGCGTGACGGATCCGCCCTGGGTGCGGGGCTTGCTCCCCAGCGGGGGGATGCGCTCCAGGCCGTGCTCCTCGGTGGACTCGACGATGCGGGCCATGGTCTGCACGGTGACGACGGGCCAGGCTCCGACGCTGGTCTCGCCCGAGAGCATGACCGCGTCCGCGCCGTCGAGGATGGCGTTCGCGACGTCCGAGGCCTCGGCCCGCGTGGGGCGGGGGCTCTCGATCATCGACTCGAGCATCTGGGTCGCGACGATGACCGGCTTCGCCCAGCGGCGGGCGAGCTCGACGGCGTGCTTCTGCACGATCGGCACCGCCTCGAGGGGCAGCTCGACGCCGAGGTCGCCGCGGGCGACCATGATGCCGTCGAAGACGTCGATGATCTCCTGCAGGTTGTCGACCGCCTGCGGCTTCTCGATCTTGGCGATGACGGGAGCCTTGCGGCCCTCCTCCGCCATGATCTCGTGCACGCGCTCGATGTCGCTGGCGTTGCGCACGAAGGAGAGGGCGATGATGTCGGCGCCGAGGCGGATCGCCCAGCGGAGGTCGTCCTCGTCCTTCTGGGAGAGGGCGGGGACGTTGACCGCGACACCGGGCAGGTTGATGCCCTTGTTGTTCGAGACGTTGCCGGGGACGACGACCTCGGTGACGACCCGGGGGCCCTCGACGGCGGTGACGCGGACAGCGACCTTGCCGTCGTCGATGAGGAGCATGTCGCCCGGGTTCACGTCGTCCGGGAGGCCCTTGAACGTGGTGCCCGAGAGCTCGCGCGTGCCGAGGACGTCCTCGGTGGTGATGGTGAAGACGTCGCCCTCGGCGAGGGCGTACGGGCCGCCCTCGAACTTGCCGAGGCGGATCTTCGGACCCTGCAGGTCGACGAGGATCGCGACCGCGCGCCCGGCGTCGTCCGCGGCCTTCCGCACGATGCGGTAGATGCCTTCGTGGACGTCGTAGCTTCCGTGACTGAGGTTCATGCGGGCCACGTCCACGCCGGCGTCGATGATCGCACGAATGGTCTCGTACGACGACGTTGCCGGGCCGAGGGTGGCGACGATTTTCGCTCGTCTCATTGAGGGGGTGCTCCGTTGTTCTGCGCCCGGAGGCGCGTCGTTAGCGGGGAGGGTGAGCTGATTGCTGGCGGGCCGAGACTATCGCGTCCCGGGGACTAGAGCGTGAAGCCCCGGTCGTTGGGGCCGACCGGCGCCGGCAGCTGGGTCGTGCCCTCGAGGTAGCGGTCGACCTCGGCCGCGACGGAGCGGCCCTCCGCGATCGCCCAGACGATCAGGGACTGGCCGCGCCCGGCGTCGCCGGCCACGAAGACGCCGGGGACGTTGGTCTCGAAGGCGTCGCCGCGCGCGACGTTGCCGCGCTCGGTGAAGGGGACGTCGAGCTGGCGGCCGAGGTGGTCCGCCTCCGGGCCGGTGAAGCCGAGGGCGAGCAGGACCAGGTCGGCCGGGATCTCGCGCTCGGTGCCCGCCTTGGGGACGCGGCGCCCGTCGAGGTACTCGGTCTCGGCCACGCGCACCGCGCGGACCTCGCCGCCCTCGTTCGCGAGGAACTCCACGGTCGACGCGAGGAACATCCGCTCCCCGCCCTCCTCGTGGGCGCTCGAGACCTCGAACACGGTCGGGTCCATCGGCCAGGGCTGGCTGTCCGGGCGCTGCGACGGCGGCTGCTGCCCGATCGCCAGGTTCGTGACCGACGCGGCCTTCTGGCGGTGGGCGGTGCCGATGCAGTCCGCTCCGGTGTCTCCTCCGCCCAGGACGACGACGTGCTTGCCCTCGGCCGAGATCTGCTCGAAGACGCGGTCGCCCGCGATCGCGCGGTTCGACTGCACGAGGTACTCCATGGCGAAGTGCACGCCGTCGAGGTCGCGACCCGGGATCGGCAGGTCGCGCGGTACGAGAGCACCGGTGGCGACCACGACCGCGTCGTAGCGCGCCCGCAGGTCGTCCCAGGTGATGTCGGAGCCGATGTCGACGCCCGCGCGGAACCGGGTGCCCTCGGCCTTCATCTGGTTCAGGCGGAGCTCGAGGTGCTTCTTCTCCATCTTGAAGTCCGGGATCCCGTAGCGCAGGAGACCGCCGATGCGGTCGTCGCGCTCGTAGACCGCGACGGTGTGCCCGGCGCGGGTGAGCTGCTGAGCTGCGGCGAGCCCCGCCGGGCCGGAGCCGACGACCGCGACGGTCTTGCCGGTCAGGCGCTCCGGCGGGTGCGGCTGCACCCAGTCGTTGCCGAAGGCCTGATCGATGATCGAGACCTCGATCTGCTTGATCGTGACAGCGGGCTGATTGATGCCGAGCACGCAGGACGACTCGCACGGCGCCGGGCAGAGCCGGCCCGTGAACTCCGGGAAGTTGTTCGTCGCGTGCAGGCGCTCGATCGCCTGGCGGCCCTCGCCACGCCACATCAGGTCGTTCCACTCGGGGATCAGGTTCCCCAGCGGGCAGCCCTTGTGGCAGAACGGGATGCCGCAGTCCATGCAGCGGCCCGCCTGCCGGCGCAGCACGGCGGAGTCGCCCTGCTCGTAGACCTCTTTCCAGTCCATCAGGCGGACGGACACGGGACGCCGCTTGGGCAGCTCCCGGTCCTGCACCTTCAGGAACCCCTTGGGATCAGCCACCGGTCACCTCCAGAATCCGTCCCCAGACGACGTCGCCGTCCGGGTCGAGCCCCTCCTCCACAGCGGATGCGCGCGTCGCGAGCACCGCGGCGAAGTCGCGGGGCAGTACCTTGACGAAACGCGAGACCGTTCCGTCGAAATCGTCGAGCATCCCCTGGGCCAGGGTCGACTCGGTCTCCGCGACGTGCCGCTCGAGCAGGTCGCGAAGGATCTCCACGTCGGCGCTGCCGAGCTCGGAGAGGGTCAGCTCGCCGGAGGCGATCGCGTCGCGGTTCACGAGCTCGCGGCGCAGGCCGTGGATGTAGGCCGTGCCGCCCGACATGCCGGCGCCGAGGTTCCGCCCGGTCTCGCCGAGGATCACCGCCAGGCCGCCGGTCATGTACTCGAGCGCGTGGTCGCCCACTCCCTCGACCACCGCGGTGGCGCCGGAGTTGCGGACCAGGAAGCGCTCGCCGACCATCCCGCGGATGAACATCGTGCCCTGGGTCGCCCCGTAGCCGATCACATTGCCCGCGATCACGTTCGTCGAGGCGTCGAAGGTGCTGCGGCGGTCCGGCCGCACCACGATCTGGCCGCCCGAGAGGCCCTTGCCGACGTAGTCGTTGGAGTCGCCCTCGAGCCGCAGCGTGATGCCGGCGGGGAGGAACGCTCCGAGCGACTGCCCGGCCGAGCCGCGGAGCGATACGACGATGGAGTCGGCCGGCAGGCCGTTCTCGCCGAAGCGGACGGTGACCTCGTGGCCGAGCATGGTGCCGACGGCGCGCTCGGTGTTCTTGATCTCGCGCTCGATCCGCACGGTGCCGCGGTGGTCGAGCACGTTCGCCGCGAGGCGGATCAGCTCGTTGTCGAAGTGGTGCTCGAGCTCGTGCTCCTGCGCGCGGCCGTGGCGGCGCGGCTCCTCCGCCGTGAAGACCGGTCCGACGAGGATCGGCGTCAGGTCGAGCCCGCTCGCCTTCCAGTGCTCGATCGCCTGGTCGACGTCGAGCAGCTCGCGGTGTCCGACGATCTCGTCGACGCTCCGGAAGCCGAGCTGCGCGAGGTACTCGCGCACCTCCTGGGCGATGAACTCGAAGAAGTTGACGACGAACTCCGGCTTTCCGGAGAACCGCTGGCGCAGCTCCGGGTTCTGCGTCGCGACGCCCACCGGGCAGGTGTCGAGGTGGCAGACGCGCATCATGATGCAGCCCTCGACGATCAGCGGGGCCGTCGCGAAGCCGAACTCCTCGGCCCCGAGCAGCGCGCCGATGACGACGTCGCGACCGGTCTTCATCTGGCCGTCGACCTGCACGACCACGCGATCGCGCATGCCGTTGAGCATCAGCGTCTGCTGGGTCTCGGCCAGGCCGAGCTCCCAGGGCGTGCCCGCGTGCTTGAGCGAGTTCACCGGGCTCGCGCCGGTGCCGCCGTCGTGACCCGAGACGAGGATCACGTCGGCGAGGGCCTTCGCGGTGCCGGCGGCGACCGCTCCGATGCCCGACTGGCTGACCAGCTTCGCGTGGATGCGCGCCGACGGGTTCGCCCGCTTGAGGTCGAAGATCAGCTGCTTGAGGTCCTCGATCGAGTAGATGTCGTGGTGCGGCGGCGGCGAGATCAGGCCGACGCCGGCGGTCGCGTGCCGGGTGCGCGCGATCCACGGGTACACCTTCGTCGGCGGCAGCTGACCGCCCTCGCCGGGCTTGGCGCCCTGGGCGAGCTTGATCTGGATGTCGTCGGCGTGGGTGAGGTACATGCTCGTGACGCCGAAGCGGCCCGAGGCGACCTGCTTGATCGCGGAGCGGCGCTCCGGGTCGAGCAGCCGCTCGGTGTCCTCGCCGCCCTCGCCCGTGTTCGACTTGGCGCCGAGGCGGTTCATCGCGATGGCGAGCGTCTCGTGCGCCTCCGGCGAGATGGAGCCGTAGCTCATCGCGCCCGTCGAGAAGCGCTTGACGATCGCCTCGACCGGCTCGACCTCGTCGATCGGGATCGGCGTGCGCCCCGCGGTGTCGAGCTTGAACATGCCGCGGAGGGTCATCAGCGAGCTCGCCTGGTCGTCGACCATCTTCGTGTACTCGCGGAAGACGTCGTAGCGGCGGTTGCGCGTCGAGTGCTGCAGGCGGAACACCGTGTCCGGGTTGAACAGGTGCGGGGCGCCGTCGCGGCGCCACTGGTACTCGCCGCCGACCGCCAGGCGCTCATGCGCGACGATCGCGCCGTCCTCGGGGTACGCGGCGCGGTGACGCGCGGCGTTCTCCTCGGCGACGACGTCGATGCCGATGCCGCCGAGCTTCGAGACGGTGCCGGTGAAGTACTGGTCGACGAACGCCTGGCTGAGGCCGACGGCCTCGAAGGTCTGCGCCCCGGCGTAGCTCGACACGGTGGAGATGCCCATCTTGGACATGATCTTCAGCACGCCCTTGCCGAGCGCCTTGATCACGTTCTTCACGGCCTTCTCCGGCGAGACGTCCGACAGCATGCCGCTGCGGACGAGGTCCTCGCAGGTCTCCATCGCCAGGTACGGGTTGACCGCGGAGGCGCCGTAGCCGATGAGCGTCGCCACATGGTGCACCTCGCGGACGTCGCCCGCCTCGACCACGAGCCCCACTCGCATCCGGTTCTCGGTGCGGATGAGGTGGTGGTGCACGGCGGCGAGCATCAGCAGCGAGGGGATCGGCGCGAGGTCCTTGGTGGAGTCGCGGTCCGAGAGCACCAGGAACTGCGCTCCCGCGGCGATGGCCTCGTCGGCCTCATCGCACATCTCGTCGATGCGGTCCTGCATCGCGCGGGGTCCCGCGTCGACGCGGTAGAGGCCGCGGATCGTCGTGGTGATGTGGCTCAGCGGGCGCGGCGCGATGTGCTGGATCTTCGCGAGCTCGTCGTTGTCGATGACCGGGAAGTCGAGGACGACCTGGCGCGCGTGCTCGGCACCGGCGGTCAGCAGGTTGCGCTCGGGGCCGAGGCCCAGGCGGAGCGAGGTCACGACCTCCTCGCGGATCGAGTCCAGCGGCGGGTTCGTCACCTGCGCGAAGGCCTGCGTGAAGTAGTCGAAGAGCAGGCGGGGGCGCTTGGACAGGACGGCCACGGGGGTGTCCGAGCCCATCGCTCCGAGCGGCTCCGCACCGGCGCGCGCCATCGGCAGCAGGAGGAGGCGGACCTCCTCCTCGGTGTAGCCGAAGGTGCGCTGGCGGCGGTTGACCGAGGCGGGCGTGTGCACGATGTGCTCGCGCTCGGGGAGGTCCTTGAGGTTGATGCGGCCCTTCTCGAGCCACTCCTCGAACGGACCGGAGGCGGCGAGCTGCCCCTTGATCTCCTCGTCCTCGACGATGCGGCCCTGCTCGGTGTCGACCAGGAACATGCGGCCGGGCTGCAGGCGTCCCTTGCGGACCACCTTCGCGGGGTCGATGTCGAGCACGCCGATCTCGCTGGCGAGCACCACGAGCCCGTCGTCGGTGACGACGTAGCGGCCGGGTCGGAGCCCGTTGCGGTCGAGGGTGGCGCCGACGAGCTCGCCGTCGGTGAAGACGATCGCGGCCGGGCCGTCCCACGGCTCCATGAGCATCGAGTGGTACTCGTAGAACGCGCGGCGCTTCGGGTCGAGCGCGCCGTCCTGGTTCTCCCAGGCCTCCGGCACCATCATCATGATCGCGTGCGGGAGCGACCGGCCGGCCAGATTGAGCAGCTCGACGGTCTCGTCGAACGAGGCGGAGTCGCTGCGGCCGGGCGAGACGATCGGGAACAGCGGGGCCAGGTCGCCCAGCTCGCGGCTCTTCAGCTGCGACTGGCGCGCGCGCATCCAGTTGCGGTTGCCCTGCACCGTGTTGATCTCGCCGTTGTGCGCGATCATCCGGAACGGCTGAGCGAGCGGCCACGAGGGGAAGGTGTTGGTGGAGTACCGGGAGTGCACCAGCGCGAGCTTCGACGCGAAGCGCTCGTCGGACAGGTCCGGGTAGAACGGCTCCAGCTGGAGCGTCGTCACCATGCCCTTGTAGACGAGCGTGCGGCTCGAGAGCGACATGAAGTAGACCTCGAGCTCGCGCTCGACGCGCTTGCGCAGGCGGAAGGTCAGGCGGTCGAGGCGCACGGAGGAGAGGGGCGTGCCGCTCTCGTCGGTCAGCTCGCTCCGGATGAACAGCTGCTCGATCGCCGGCATGGCGGCCCGGGCGAGCGTGCCGATCTCGTCGGGCTGCACGGGCACGGACCGCCAGCCGACCACGGCGAGGTTCTCCTCGCGGGCGATGTCGGCGATCGTCGACTTGACCCGCTCGCGCTCGAACACGTCCACCGGGAGGAAGGCGTTGCCCACCGCGTACTGGCCCAGCGGCGGGAGCTCGAAGGGAGCGACCGCGCGGAGGAACTCGTCCGGGATCTGCGTGATGATCCCCGCGCCGTCGCCCGTTCCCGCGTCGGAGCCGACGGCGCCGCGGTGCTCGAGGTTGCGCAGCGCGTTCAGCGCGGCGTCGATGATGTCGTGGCCGGCGGTGCCGCGCATGGTGGCGACCATCGCGAGACCGCACGCGTCCTTCTCGGCGGCCGGGTCGTACATCCCCTGCGCCGGCGGCATGCCCAGGAAGGGCACGGCGCGGGCCGGGGTCGAGGGCTGGGCGGAGGCCATGGGAACCGTCCTCACGGGGGTGATGGCTGATCGGGACGTCGCTGGCCCGCGGTGGTGAAGGAGGAGCGGCTCCCCGATCGGGAGGGCCGCAGGGTTCTGCCGTGGCGCGAGCGTCGCGCGCCGCCGGCGGTGCCTGCACGACGACCCGCCTGCGGCAGCGCTCGTGGCTGCGCCGCGATGGGGCGGTCGTGGAGGTGTCGGGCACCCGGGAGGCGGTCGCGGAGGCTCCGCGACCTCCGTCAGGTGCGGGAGACCGTCGGCTTCTCGGCGTCGGTGCCGGAAGCAGGGGTGGTGGTGTCGTCGGAGTCGGACTCGACGTCCTCGAATTCTACCGCAGCCGGGGCGGGCGTCCACTCGCGACCCGGCCGGTAGGCCGAGGGCTCGGCGCCCGGGTGCTCGCGCTTCTGGATCACCACGAGGACCAGGCCGATGACCACGGCGATGAGCGCGGCCCAGACGTTGGTGCGGATGCCCCAGAAGAACTCGCTCGGGTCGATCCGGATGGATTCGAACCAGACGCGGCCGATCCCGTACCAGATCAGGTAGGCGGCGAAGACGGTGCCCCACTGCAGCTTGAGACGGCGCTCGAGCAGGAGGATGACCGCGATGCCGACGACGTTCCAGAGGATCTCGTAGAGGAAGGTCGGGTGGAAGAGCGTGCCCGCCGGGAGGCCGACGGGGAAGGCCGGGTTGGTGGTCTCGATCTCGAGGCCCCAGGGCAGGGTCGTGGGCAGGCCGAAGAGCTCGTGGTTGAACCAGTTGCCCAGGCGCCCGAGCGCCTGAGCGGCGAGCATGCCGGGGGCGAGGGCGTCGGCGAAGGTCCAGAAGCGCACTCCTGTCCAGCGGCAGCCGATGAACGCGCCGACCGCGCCTCCGATGAGCCCGCCGAAGATGGCGTTGCCGCCGTTCCAGATGCGGACGACCTCCCACGGGTCGGCGCCGTCGTAGAAGTAGTCGCCGGGGTGGGTGAGCACGTGGTAGGCGCGGGCGCCGACGATGCCGAGCGGCACCGCCCAGATGATGATGTCGAGCACGACCCACGGCTCCGCGCCGCGGCGCTTGAGGCGCTGGTTCGTCATGATCGTCGCCACGATGATCCCCGCGAGGATGCAGAGCGCGTAGGTGTGGATCGCGAGCGTGAAGGTGCCGATCGTGAGGTCGTACTGACTCCACGCGTCGGGGGGGCTCGGAATGCTCAGCGGTACGGACACCGGTACTCGACCTTTCGAAGGAGGGGGTCCCCCGGGCACGGCTCGGCCGCGCCCCGGTGGGCATCCCGATTGTAGCGGGAGGGTGTCAGCGCGCGGAGCGCAGGCGGGTGCCCTCGGCGAGGCCGCGGGAGGTCTCGGCGACCGCGTCGACCCCGCCGGACGCCAGCGCCCGCACCAGGGCGGATCCGACGATGGCGCCGTCCGCGTAGGCGAGGATCTCGGCGACCTGCTCGCCGGTCGAGATGCCCAGGCCGACGCACGCGCTCTCGGAGCCGGCGGCGCGGAGGCGGTCGACCAGGGTGCGGGCCGCGGAGTCGACATCGGTGCGCGCGCCGGTGATGCCCATCGTCGAGACCGCGTAGACGAATCCACGGCTCGAGTCGACGGCCTGGCGCAGGCGCGTGTCCGTCGAGGACGGTGCCGCGAGGAACACGCGGTCGAGTCCGAGCCGCTCGGAGACGGCGAGCCACTCGGCGCCCTCGTCCGGGATCAGGTCGGGCGTGATGAGGCCGGACCCGCCGGCCTCGGCCAGATCGGTGGCGAAGCGCTCGACCCCGTACTGCAGGACGGGGTTGTAGTAGGTCATCACCAGGACCGGCACGTCGACGCGCGCCCGGATCTCGCGGACGGCCTCGAAGCCGTGGCGGAGGCGGAAGCCGCCCGCGATGGCGGCCTGGGTCGCCTCCTGGATGACGGGTCCGTCCATCACCGGATCGGAGTAGGGCAGACCGAGCTCGATCGCGTCGACGCCGTTCTCGGCCATGGCCACGGCGGCGTCGATGCTGGTCGGCAGGTCGGGGAAGCCGACGGGGAGGTAGCCGATCAGGGCGCCCGCCGCCTCCTCGTTCCGGCGCCGGACGGTCTCGGCGACGCTCGGTCCGCGGCCGCTCACGACTGCACCGCGCCCTGGTCCATGAGGCCGAAGTAGTGCGCAGCGGTCGTCATGTCCTTGTCGCCGCGGCCCGAGAGGTTGACCAGGATGGTGGCCTCGGGGCCGAGCTCGCGCCCGAGCTCCAGCGTGCCGGCCAGCGCGTGCGCGGACTCGATCGCCGGGATGATCCCCTCGGTGCGGCTGAGCAGCATGAGCGCGTCCATCGCGGCCGAGTCGGTGACCGCGCGGTAATCGGCGCGGCCGATGCTCGAGAGCCACGCGTGCTCCGGGCCGATGCCCGGGTAGTCGAGGCCGGCCGAGATCGAGTGCGACTCGACGGTCTGGCCGTCCTCGTCCTGGAGGAGGAAGCTGCGGGCGCCGTGCAGGACGCCGGGGCGGCCCTTGCTGATGGTCGCCGCGTGGCGGGGGGTCTCGATCCCGTCGCCGCCGGCCTCGAAGCCGACGAGGCGGACCTCGGGGTCATCGAGGAAGGCGTGGAAGATCCCCATCGCGTTGGAGCCGCCGCCGACGCAGGCGGTGACCGCGGTGGGCAGCGAGCCGGTGAGCTCGAGGACCTGCTCGCGCGCCTCCTCGCCGATGATCTTCTGGAAGTCCCGGACGAGGGCCGGGAACGGGTGCGGGCCGGCGACGGTGCCGAAGATGTAGTTCGTGGTGCCCACGTTCGTCACCCAGTCGCGCATCGCGTCGTTGATCGCGTCCTTGAGGGTGCGCGAGCCGGTCGTCACGGGGATCACCTCGGCGCCGAGCAGGCGCATGCGGGCGACGTTGAGGGCCTGGCGCTCGGTGTCGACCTCGCCCATGTAGACCACGCAGTCGAGGCCGAACAGGGCGGCGGCCGTGGCGGTCGCGACGCCGTGCTGGCCCGCTCCCGTCTCGGCGATGACGCGGGTCTTGCCGATCCGCTTGGTGAGCAGCGCCTGGCCCAGCACGTTGTTGATCTTGTGCGAGCCGGTGTGGTTGAGGTCCTCGCGCTTGAGGATGATCCGCGCACCGCCGGCGTGCTCGGCGAACCGCGGCACCTCGGTGATGATCGACGGACGACCGGTGTAGCTGCGGTGCAGCTCCATCAGTTCTGCCGCGAACGCGGGATCGACCTTCGTGCGCTCGTACTCGGCGCTCAGCTCGTCGAGGGCCTCGACGAGGGACTCGGGGACGTAGCGTCCGCCGAACTCGCCGAAGTAGGGGCCGAGTTCATCCCGGAGTGCCATGGGGGTACCGCCTATCGGTGTGGTCAGTGCGCCAGGAAGCCGGCGAGGGTGGAGACGGGGTCGCCGCCGGTGACGAGAGCCTCGCCCACGAGGACGACGTCGGCTCCGGAGCCGCGGTAGTGCGCGACGTCGTCGGCGGTGAGGACGGCCGACTCGGCCACCTTCACCGCATCGTCGGGGAAGCGCTCGGAGAGGCGGCCGAAGAGGTCGCGGTCGAGCTGGAAGGTGGAGAGGTCGCGGGCGTTCACGCCGATGAGCCGCGCGCCGAGGTCGGCGGCCCGCTCGAGCTCGTCGGCCGAGTGCGTCTCGACGAGCGGGGTCATCCCCAGCTCGAGCACGAGGGCGTGCAGCTCGGCGAGCAGGGGCTGCTCGAGCGCGGCGACGATGAGGAGGACCAGGTCGGCTCCGGCCGCGCGGGCCTCAAGGACCTGGTACGGCTCGGCGACGAAGTCCTTGCGCAGGACGGGGATCGACACGCGCTCGCGGACCGCCTCGAGGTCCGCGAGGGACCCCTTGAAGCGGCGCTCCTCGGTGAGGACGCTGATCGCGCTCGCTCCCCCGAGCTCGTACTGCCCGGCCAGCTCGGCGGGGACGGGGATGTCGGCGAGGGCTCCGCGCGACGGGCTGGCGCGCTTCACCTCGGCGATGATCCTGACGCGCTCGGCGGGGGCCAGAGCGGCCAGGGCGTCGAGGGCGGGCGCCTGGGCGAGCGCGCGGCGCTCGACGGCTTCGAGCGGGGCGCTCTCGCGGCGCCGGGCCGCGTCGGCCAGGGCGCCGGCGGTGAGGTCGGCGAGCACCTAGGCGCGCGCCTTCGGGTTCGCCTTCGCGCCGTTGACGCCGTAGCCCGCCTTGGCCATGCCCATGCCCACGAGCAGACCCACCACGACCAGGCCGGCCGAGAGCCAGACCACCAGGGGCACGTCGAACCAGAACGCGATCGTGCCGATCGTGAATCCGACCAGCATGATGACGACGGCCGTCCACGCTGCGGGCGAGTGGCCGTGGTTGTCGTCGTCGTGCTCGGTGCTCATGGGTCTCCTCCTGGGGGTGCATCGGGACCAGAGCAGTCTAGCGTGAGGCGCCTGAGCGCCCGGCCCCGGACTCGCCTGCGCAGCCGCCTGCAGGAGGCGGGGATGCCGGACCGCCGGACACGACCGCGGCCGGTGTCAGCGGCCCGAGGTGGGGTCGTCGCCGCGCGAGAGCTCGTCCCACGAGACGACCGGGTCGATGTCGCCGTCGTCCGTCTGCACGGTCGACGCGCCGTGGCCGTAGCCGTCGGCGGGCTCGAAGCGGGAGGCGCGCTTCCGCGCCGCTCCCGGCCAGCGGCCCGAGGTCACGAGGACGCCGATCCCGAGCAGCGCGGTGAGCACGCCGCAGACCAGGGCGACGACGGGCCAGGCCGTCGCGGAGGACGAGGCCACGAGCGCCGCGACGGACTGCTCCCCCGCGATGGCGGTCGCCTCGGTGACGAGCGAAGCGCCGGCGCGCACGGGGTCGCCCAGTGCCGTCGCGGCCGCGAGCACCACCGAGGCGCCGAGGACGGCCTGGAGCACACCGAGCACGATCCGGAAGACGGGGCCGGCGATGGCGAGGGCCGCGGCGAGGGCGAGGCCCGCGAGCGCCAGGGCGGAGAGCGCGGGCGCGGCGACGGTCCCGGCCACGTCGATCCGCTGGCCCTCCCCCTCGATCGCGGCCAGGGTCAGCGTGGACCAGGTCTGGGTGGAGGAGGTCAGCTCGAGCGCGGCGAGCAGCACGACCCCGAGGATCGCCGTGTACTTCAGCCGCCGTCCGCTCATGCTCACTCCGCCGGACCGAGGCCGGTGAACGGCACGAGGGGGTCGACGTCGAAGCAGGCGTGCTCGCCCGTGTGGCAGGCTGCGCCGATCTGCTCGACCTGGACCAGCAGGGTGTCGGCGTCGCAGTCGAGGGCGGCACCCCGCACGTACTGCGCGTGCCCGGACGTGTCGCCCTTGCGCCAGTACTCCTGGCGCGAGCGCGACCAGAAGGTGACGCGGCCCTCGGTGAGGGTCCGCCGGAGCGCCTCGCGGTCCATCCAGCCCATCATGAGCACCTCGCGGGTGTCGTGCTGCTGGATGATCGCGGGCAGGAGCCCGGTCGGATCGAAGGCGGCGCGGTCCAGGACGGCGTCGAGCTCGGCGGGGGTCATCGGATCTCGATCCCGGAGGCGGCGAGCGCGCGCTTGACGTCGCCGATCGTCAGCTCGCGGTTGTGGAAGACGGAGGCGGCGAGCACGGCGTCGGCTCCCGCGTCGACGGCCGGAGCGAAGTGCTCGACGGCGCCGGCGCCTCCGGAGGCGATGACCGGCACGGAGCTCAGCTCGCGCATCGCGGCGATCAGCTCGAGGTCGAAGCCCTGCTTGGTGCCGTCGGCGTCGATGGAGTTGACCAGCAGCTCCCCGGCGCCGCGCTCGACGGCCTCGGCCGCCCAGGCCAGGGCGTCGAGCTCGGTCTCGCGGCGTCCGCCGTGAGTGGTGACGACGAAGCCGGACGCCGTGGCGTCGCTCCGCTTGACGTCGAGCGAGAGCACGAGCACCTGCGCGCCGAAGACGTCGGCGATCTCGCCGAGGAGCTCGGGCCGGGCGATCGCGGCGGAGTTGACGCCCACCTTGTCGGCGCCGTGCGCGAGCAGTCGCGAGACGTCCTCGGCGCTGCGCACGCCTCCGCCGACCGTGAGCGGGATGAAGACCTGCTCGGCGGTCGCCCGCACCACGTCGTAGGTGGTCGAGCGGTCGTCGACCGTGGCGGTGACGTCGAGGAAGGTCAGCTCGTCGGCGCCCTGCTCGAAGTAGAGGCGGGCGAGCTCGACGGGGTCGCCCGCATCGCGCAGGTTCTGGAAGTTGACGCCCTTCACGACGCGGCCGGCGGCGACGTCGAGGCAGGGGATGACGCGGACGGCGAGACTCATCGGCTCCCCCTCTACAGGCGCGCGGCGTGGATGGAGGTGACCAGGATCGCGCGGGCGCCCAGGTCGTACAGGCGGTCCATCACCTGGTTCATGTCCGAGCGCGGCACCATCACGCGGACGGCCACCCACTCGGCGTCGTGCAGCGGCGAGACCGTCGGCGACTCGAAGCCCGGGGCGATCGCCGTGGCGCTCTCCAGGAGCGCGACGGGGCAGTCGTAGTCGAGCAGCACGTACTCGCGGGCGACCAGCACGCCCTGCAGGCGGCGCAGCAGCACCGGGATGCCCTCGGGCTCCCCCGCGGCGGAGACCAGGACGGCGGTCGAGTCCAGGATGACCGGGCCGAAGATCTCGAGGCCGGCCTTGCGGAGCGTGGTGCCGGTCTCGACGACATCGGCGATGACGTCGGCGACGCCGAGCTGGATCGCGGACTCGACCGCGCCGTCGAGGCGGATCAGCGTCACCTCGACGCCGTGCTCCCGGAGGAAGCGGCCCACGAGGCCCGGGTAGCTGGTCGCCACGCGGAGGCCGTCGATCTGCGCGAGCTCGTCGTAGCGGCCTGCGGGCCCGGCGAAGCGGAAGGTGGAGTTGGCGAAGCCGAGGCTCGCGATCTCGCGCGCCTCGGAGCCGGAGTCGATCAGGAGGTCGCGGCCGGTGACCCCGACGTCGAGAGCGCCGGAGCCGACGTAGGTGGCGATGTCGCGCGGGCGCAGGTAGAAGAACTCCACCCCGTTGCGCTCGTCGACGACGTGCAGCTCCTTCGGGTCGCGGCGGCCGGTGTAGCCGGCCTCCGCGAGCATCTGACCGGCGGTCTCCGAGAGGGAGCCCTTGTTGGGGACGGCGACGCGCAGGAGCGCCGGGGCGGGGGTGGTGGTCACGGGACGTCCTTCATGACTCGACGGCTGTTCAGGGGGCGGCACGGCTCCTCGGGGAGCGTGCGGGCGCGACGGCGCGGAGCGGAGGCGCACCCCGGCGAGCGGGGCGGGGCTCACAGATGCCGGTAGACGTCGGCCGTCGTCAGTCCCTTGGCGAGCATGAGCACCTGCAGGTGGTAGAGCAGCTGCGAGATCTCCTCGGCGGTGCGCTCGTCGCCCTCGTACTCGGCGGCCATCCACACCTCGGCTGCCTCCTCGACGATCTTCTTGCCGATGAAGTGCACGCCGGCGTCGAGCTCGCGGACGGTGCCCGAACCCTCGGGACGGGCGGCGGCCTTCTCGCCCAGCTCAGCGAAGAGGTCGTCGAAAGTTTTCACCGGGGAAGTCTATACGGCGGCCGGGCGCGGGACGCCTCAGTGCCGGTGCAGGTGAGCGGTCGCCGTCTCGCGCAGCGACGCGATCGCGGCCTCCGGGTCGTCCGCGCCGAAGACCGCGGAGCCCGCGACGAAGGTGTCGGCTCCCGCCTCCGCTGCGATCTCGATCGTGCCGGGTGCGATCCCGCCGTCGACCTGGAGCCAGACGTCGAGCCCGGTGCGGTCCACCACGTTCCGGAGCGTGCGCAGCTTGGGCATCGTCTCCTGCATGAAGGACTGGCCCCCGAAGCCGGGCTCGACCGTCATCACGAGGACCTGGTCGAACTCGGGCAGGAGGTCGAGGTAGTCGTCCACCATCGTGCCCGGCTTGAGCGCGATCCCCGCCCGCGAGCCGATCCCGCGCAGGCGCCGCGCGAGTGCCACGGCGTCGCGCGCGGCCTCGGCGTGGAAGGTCACGGAGTAGGCGCCGGTCTCGGCGTAGTCGGGGGCCCACCGGTCGGGGTCGTCGATCATCAGGTGCAGGTCGAGCGGCCGGGGCGAGACGTCCTGGAGGCGCTGGACCATGGTCAGCCCGAAGGTGAGGTTCGGCACGAAGTGGTTGTCCATCACGTCGACGTGCACCAGGTCGGCTCCGGCGATGCGCTGCAGCTCGGCCTCGAAGTTCACGAAGTCGGCGGAGAGGATGCTGGGGTTGATCCGTGCGGGCATGCGTCCAGCCTAGATCGGAGCGTCCTCCGCGTCCGCCCGGCCGAGCACGCTCCCGCTCCGGAGGGGTCAGGCGTTCCCGGACGCCGCCTCGAGGGGCCGGCGGCGGAGGAGCTGCACGAACATGGCGTCGGTGCCGTGCCGGTGCGGCCAGAGCTGCACGTGGAGGGTGCCCTCCGGCAGCGGGAGCGGGTCCGCCGTCACCGCGCGCAGCACGGCCGACGTGTCGACGAGGTCGAGCTCGTGCCGCTCCTGCGCGAGGGCGAGCACGCGCCGGGTCTCGCCGAGGTGCGGCGAGCAGGTCACGTAGGCCAGCAGCCCGTCGGGAGCGAGAGCCCGGACCGCGGAGTCGAGCAGCTCGCCCTGGAGGGCGGCCAGCGGCTCCACGTCGGCCGCGGACTTGCGCCAGCGCGCCTCGGGCCGACGCCGCAGCGCACCGAGACCGGTGCACGGCGCGTCGAGGAGGATGCGGTCGAACGAGCCCGGCTGCTCGTCGCCCAGGTCGCGCCCGTCGCCGGTGCGCACCTCGACCGACGGGTCGACGGCGGCCAGCGCCTGCCGCACCAGGCCCGCGCGGCCCGGGACCACCTCGTTGGCGAGCAGCGCCGCCCCGCCTGCGCGCGCCTCCGCCGCGAGCAGCGCCGCCTTGCCGCCGGGTCCCGCGCACAGGTCGAGCCAGCGCTCGCCCGGGCGGACCGGCCGTGCCCGGGAGAGCGCCAGAGCGGCGAGCTGGGAGCCCTCGTCCTGCACGCGCACGCGGCCCTCGTGCACCGCGGGGAAGGCCTCCGGGTCGCCGCCGGTGCTGGTCATGCCGACCGGCGAGAACCGGTCGGATTCGGCGTCGGCGATCTCGCCGGGAGACGCCAGGCCCGGCAGAGCCACCAGGTTCACCCGCGGAGCCGCGTTGTCGGCGGCGAGCAGCGCGTCGAGCTCGTCGGCCGCCCCCTCCGCCGCCAGCGCCCGTCGCAGGGCGCGCACGATCCACACGGGGTGGGAGCTCAGCGCGGCGATCCGGTCGTCCCCGGAGACCGCGGCCGCGGAGACCCGCTCGCGCCACTCGCCGGCGCTCGAGCGCGAGACCGCGCGCAGCACGGCGTTGGCGAAGGCCACCGCTCCCCGCGAGGAGCCGGCCGCGACGAGCGCGACACTCTCGTTCACCGCGGCGTGCGGGGCCACGCGGGTCGCGAGCAGCTGGTGCACGCCCAGGCGCAGCGCGTCGAGCACGGGCGCATCGATGCTCTCGACGGACCGGCCGGCCGCGAGGGCGATCACGCGGTCGTAGTAGCCGGACATCCGCAGAGTGCCGTAGCAGAGCTCGGTGGCCAGTCCCGCGTCGGCGGGCGAGAGGCCGGCGGCGCTGATCCGCGCGGGCAGGATCAGGTTGGCGTAGGCGTCCGACCCGCTCACCGCGAGCAGGACGTCGTAGGCGACCCGGCGGGCGGGAGCGGCCTCGCGACGGGCGCTCACGCGAGCACCGTGCTCTCGCGCAGGCCGCGGGCCCAGTCGGCGCCGGCCATCGGGGTCCTGCCGGCGGGCTGGACGGTGACCAGCTCGACCGCTCCGTCCGCGGTGCCGACGAGGGCGCGCCCCGCGTCGAGGCGGACGACGCCGGGAGCGAGGTCCCCCTCGGCCGCGCGGACCGCGAGCACCTTGAGGCGCGCGTCCCCCACCGCGGTCGAGGCTCCGGGCTCGGGAGTCGTTCCGCGCACGAGCGCGAGTACCCGCGCGGTCGGGAGGCTCCAGTCGATCCGGCCGTCGGCGGCGTCGAGCTTGGGAGCGGGGGTCGCCTCTCCGGCCTGCGGAGTCGCGACGGCCGTGCCCTCCTCCAGCGCGTCGACCACGCCGAGGGTGAGGCCGGCGCCGCTCCCGGCCAGCTCCGTCAGCAGCTCGCCCGCGGTGTGCTCCCCCGCGTCGACGGCGAGCTCGGCGTACACGTCACCGGCGTCGAGCTCGGCGACCAGCTGGAAGACGCTCGCGCCGATACGCGTGTCGCCCGCCATCAGCGCCCGCTGGACGGGAGCCGCCCCGCGCCAGCGCGGCAGCAGGGAGAAGTGCAGGTTGATCCAGCCCAGGCGCGGCACCGCCAGCAGGCGCTGCCGGACGAGGCCGCCGTAGGCCACGATCACGCCGAGGTCGGGGGCGAGCTCCGCGATCCGGTCGGTCACGTCCTCGTCGAGGCGGTTCGCCCGGATCACCGGGATCCCCAGCTCCTCGGCCACGACGGCGACCGGCGAGGGGGTGAGCACGCGCTTGCGTCCCACCGGGGCGTCCTCCCGGGTGACCACGGCCACGACCTCGTGCGCGGAGGCGGCGAGGTCGCGGAGGGTCGGAACGGCGGCGGCGGGCGTGCCGGCGAAGACGAGGCGCACGGGGGTCTCCTGGGGAGTCAGAGGATGTCGGGGTCGTCGAGACGGACCCGGAGCCGGGGGGCCGGCCGGAAGCGGCCGGGCGTGGTCGGCGGGCGACGACGGCGCGTGGCGTTGCGGATCACGGCGGAGCGGAGGCGCGCGGCCACATCCGCACCGCGAGCGTAGTCGAACCGGACGATCGCCCGGACGGAGCCGTCCTCGAGCCCGACAGGACCGAGGACCTCGTGCCGGTCGTCCTCGTCGAGCGCGTCGAGCGCCTCCTCCACCGCGTGCGCGTCGCCGCTCACCGTGGCCAGGCGCACCGCGGGCGGGAAGCGCAGAGCGCGCCGCTCCTGGAGCTCGGCCCGGAGGTACTCGGCCTGCCGCCAGGTCGCCAGGGCGGTCGCGAGCCGGCCGCCGACCCCGACCAGGAGGACCGGCGCGCCCGGGCGGGCCAGCGCCGCGGCGTTCGACCAGGTGCGGAGCGCGTCGTCGGCGACCCGCAGGCTCTCGCGGGCCAGCATCCGCTCGCCGTCCAGCAGCAGGACGGCGTGGTAGCCGCCGTCGGCCCGCGGCTCCGCCCCGCGCGTGGCCACGACGAGCGCGGGCTCGTCGGGGAGGGTGAGCACGGGGCGCTGCCCGTCGGCGACGATCACCTTGGCACCCGGGAAGGCGCGTCCGAGCTCCTCCGCGGTGCGGCCCGCGCCGAGGGAGACGAGGCGCAGAGCCGTCGCCTCGCAGACGGAGCAGGTCCAGTCGGCCGCGATCAGGCCGCACCAGCCGCAGCTCGGCCGCCCGCCCTCGGAGTGCACGCCGAGCGGACCCTGGCAGCGGTTGCAGCGTGCGACGGTCCGGCAGCGGGCGCAGGCGACCACCGGCGCGTAGCCGGGTCGCGCGACCTGGACGAGCACGGGACCGGAGTCGAGGGCCTTCCGCGCCTCCCGCCAGGCGGAGGAGGGGATGCGCGCTGCCGCGTCGTGCTCGTCGGCCGCCCACTGCTGGGCGGTCGGCACGACGTGCGGGCGGCGGCTCGGCCGCGGCTCCACCTCGGTCGCGAAGCCGATCTCGACGAGCCGCTCGACCTCGACCGTGCGCGTGTTGCCGAGCAGGACGAGGCCGGCGCCGCTCTGCTCCTGCCGCACCAGGGCGACGTCGCGGGCGTGCGCGTAGGGCGCGAGCGGCTCGGCGAAGAGCGGATCGCCGTCGTCCCAGAGCGCGATCAGGCCGAGGGCGGAGGAGGGCGCGTAGAGGACGGAGCGGTTGCCGACGACGACCCGCGGCCCGGGATCGAGGCAGCGGACGAAGGCGGAGTAGCGCTCGGCGCCCTTCTGCCGCGCATCGAGGCGCACCACCGCCTCCGCGGGGACGAGGGCGGCGAGAGCGAGCTCCAGCTGCTCCTGGTCGCGGTAGTCGGGGACCGCCAGGATCGCGTCGCGGCCCGCGGCGAGCGTGTCCCGGGCGAGCTCGGCGAGCGTGACGGCCCAGCCGCCGACCCACGCGCCCGACTCGAGCCTCACGGGAGCCGGCACGGCGCCGACCGCCAGCCGGGCCCCTTCGGCGAGTCCCGCGAAGGAGGCGTCGGGGTAGCCCGTCACGCCGCCCGCCTCGACCGCCTGCGCCGCAGGAGCGGGACCCGCGGCGAGTCGCGCCTTCTCGACGCGGACGTGGCGGCGCGGCACGGCCAGGCGCAGCACGTCGCTCGCGCCTCCGGAGGCGCGGTCGGCCACCCGGCGGGCGAGGGCCCAGACCTCCGGGGTCAGCACGACGAGCGGCGAGACCAGCTCCTCGATGCCGCTGAGCGCTCCGGCGTGCTCGGTCCCCTCCCCCGTCTCGACGACGAACGCGTCGGCGATCCGGCCTCCGGTCCGCAACGGCACCCGCACGCGCACGCCGGGGACCACCTCGCCGCGCAGCGCCTCCGGCACCGCGTAGTCCAGGAGCCGGTCGAGCTGCGGGAGGGGCGAGTCCAGGAGCACGCGCGCGACGGCTCCGCTCGTCGCCATCGCCGCCGCGCCCGCTACGAGAGGCCCGCGGCGGAGCGCAGGTCGTCGACCCGGTCGAGGCGCTCCCAGGTGAAGTCGGGGAGCTCCCGGCCGAAGTGGCCGTAGGCCGCGGTCTGCGCGTAGATCGGGCGGAGCAGGTCGAGTGCGTGGATGATCGCGGCCGGGCGCAGGTCGAAGACCGAGCGGATCGCCTCGGTGATCGTCTCGTCGGAGACGGTGCCGGTGCCGAAGGTCTCGACGTAGAGGCCGACCGGGGCCGCCTTGCCGATGGCGTAGGCGACCTGCACCTCCAGCCGCGAGGCGAGCCCCGCGGCGACCGCGTTCTTGGCGACCCACCGCATGGCGTAGGCGGCCGAGCGGTCCACCTTCGACGGGTCCTTGCCCGAGAACGCGCCGCCGCCGTGGCGGGACGCTCCGCCGTAGGTGTCGACGATGATCTTGCGGCCGGTGAGCCCGGCGTCGCCCTGAGGGCCGCCGATCTCGAAGCGGCCCGTCGGGTTGATCAGCAGGCGCACGGCGGAGGAGTCGAGGTCGACCGTCTCGAGGACGGGGCGGATGACGTGCGCCGCGATGTCCGCGTGGATCGTCTCGGTGCTGACGTGCTCTGCGTGCTGGGTGGACAGGACGACGGTGTCGATGGTGGACGGCGTCGTGCCGTCGTAGCCGATGGTGACCTGGGTCTTGCCGTCGGGTCGGAGGTAGTCGAGCTCGCCCGACTTGCGGACGGCGGCCAGGCGCTCGGCGAGGCGGTGCGAGAGCCAGCTCGGCAGCGGCATGTACTCGGGGGTCTCGTCGGTCGCGAAGCCGAACATCAGGCCCTGGTCGCCCGCGCCCTGGCGGTCGAAGGCGTCCTCGCCCGCCTCGGAGGAGCGGACCTCGAGCGCCGTGTCGACGCCCGCCGCGATCTCGGGCGACTGCTGGCCGATCGAGACCGAGACGCCGCAGGAGCGGCCGTCGAAGCCCTTCTCCGAGGAGTCGTAGCCGATCTCGACGATCGTGTCGCGCACGATCTTGGGGATCTCGACGTAGCCGCTCGTGGAGACCTCGCCCGCGACGTGCACGAGCCCCGTCGTGACCAGCGTCTCGACGGCGACCCGGCTGTGCGGGTCCTCGCGGAGCAGGGCGTCGAGGATGCGGTCCGAGATCTGGTCGCAGATCTTGTCCGGGTGGCCCTCGGTGACGGACTCGGAGGTGAACAGGCGGAGGGGACCGGAGGTCATGCTTCTCTTCTCGTCCCGGCTCGTGCGGACCGGGGTCGTTCGTACCGGGAGTGGCCTGGCGGGCGCGATGCCGGGCGGCAGGCGATCGGCGCCTGGGCGGGCGGACCGGCGGGGCTAGCGCACGACCGCGTCGAGGACGCGATCGGCCACCTCCGCCTTGCTGCCCGAGGCCTCGCCAACTATATCGCCGGCCCGATCGAGGACCACGACGGCGTTGCTGTCGCTCTGGAAACCCTCGGCCCAGCCCACCCTGTTGAGGACGAGCAGGTCGCAGCCCTTCCGGGCGATCTTGGCGCGGCCGAGGGCGAGCATCGCGTCCCGGTCCGGCTCGGTCTCCGCGGCGAAGCCGACGACGATCTGCCCCTCCCGCCGGGAGGCGGAGATCTCGGCGAGGACGTCCGGGTTCTTGACGAGCTCGAGGACGAGACGGTCGCCCTGCTGCTCCTTCTTGATCTTCGCGTCGGCGACCGCGGCGGGCCGGTAGTCGGCGACGGCCGCGGCCATGATCACCACGTCCGCGCCGGGGGCCGCGGCGAGGGCGGCCTCGCGCAGCTCGAGCGCGGTGCCCACCGGGAGGACCGTGACGCCCTCCGGCGCCGGCACGTCGAGGTTCGCGGCGAGGAGGGTGACCTCCGCGCCCCGGGCCGCAGCGGCCAGCGCGAGCGCGACGCCCTGCCTGCCGCTGGAGCGGTTGCCGACGAAGCGCACCGGGTCGAGGGGCTCGCGGGTGCCGCCGGCGGTCACGAGGACGCGCACGCCCGCGAGGTCGCGGCGGGCGGAGGCTGAGCGGGCGTGGACGGCGAGGGCCTCCGCCACGATCGTCTCGGGCTCCTCCATACGGCCGGGGCCCGAGTCGGCGCCGGTGAGGCGGCCGACCGCGGGGCCGACGACGTGCACGCCGCGGGAGCGGAGCACCGCCGTGTTCGCGACGGTGGCGGCGTTCGCCCACATCTCGGTGTGCATCGCGGGGGCGACCACGAGCGGGGCGGTGCTCGCGAGCACCGTGTTGCCGAGCAGGTCGTCGGCGAGGCCGGCAGCGAGTTTGGCGAGCGTGTGCGCCGTCGCGGGCGCGATCACGATGAGGTCGGCGGCCTGGCCGATGGCCACGTGCCGGACCTCGGCGACGCCCTCGTAGAGCTCGGTGTGCACCGGGTTCCGCGAGATGGCCTCGAGGGTGGGCTTCCCGACGAAGCGCAGCGCGGCCTCGGTCGCGACGACGTGCACGTCGTGCTCCGCGAGGACCAGCGCGCGGACGACTCCGACGGCCCTGTACGCGGCGATGCCGCCGGTGATGCCGACGACGACGTTGAGCCGTCGGCCGGCCTCGAGAGAGGAGCCCATCCGGAGGGGACTACTCGGCGAGGGGCTTGGCGACGAGCTTGTCCTCGTTGATCTCGTGCAGTGCGACCGAGAGGGGCTTGTCGTCGATGGTGGAGTCGACCAGCGGGCCGACGTTGTCGAACAGGCTGCCCTCGTGGAGGTCGGCGTAGTAGTCGTTGATCTGGCGGGCGCGCTTGGAGGCGAAGATCACCAGCGCGTACTTGGAGTCGACCTTCGAGAGGAGCTCGTCGATGGGCGGGTCGATGATGCCGAGGTTGTTGGCCATGGGTGTCTCCTTGCAGGCGCATCAGCGCCGATCTGCGGCTCCGGAGCAACACGGCGCGCGGGCTCCGAGGGGCGTGTGCCCGGTGGGACCCGGGGCGTCGGCCCGGAGGTGGTCGGTGGCCCGGTGTCAGCGGCCCGGGTCAGCGGGCGCGCCGTCGGCACGAGGCGACATCAATTCTACGACCTCGCGGGCCGCTTCGGGCACGGTGCTGTTGACGACGGCGAAGTCGAACTCGTCCTGCGCGGCCAGCTCCACCTTCGCGGTGGCCAGACGGCGCTCCTGCTCCTCCGCGCTCTCGGTGCCGCGGCCGACCAGCCGGTGGACCAGCTCGTCCCAGGTCGGCGGCAGGAGGAAGACCAGCCGCGCGTCCGGCATCCGCTCGCGCACCTGGCGGGCACCCTGGATGTCGATCTCGAGCATCACCTGCCGGCCCTGCTCCAGCGCGGCGTCGATGGGGCCGCGGGGCGTGCCGTAGCGGTGAGCGTTGTGGACGACGGCGTACTCGAGGAACTCCCCCGCCGCGACCATCCGGTCGAACTCGGCGTCGTCGACGAAGTAGTAGCTGACGCCGTCCACCTCGCCCGGACGCGGGGCCCGGGTGGTGGCCGAGACCGAGAGCAGGACGTCCGGGTAGTTCTCGCGGATGTAGGTCGACACGGTGCCCTTGCCGACAGCGGTCGGACCGGCGAGGACGAGCAGGCGGTTGCGGCCGGGGCGGCGCTGCCGCGACTCCCGCTCCTCCAGGAACGACGACAGGCCCTCGACCTGGCGCCGGCCGAGCCCGCCGAGGCGCTTCGACTCGGCGATCCGCAGCTGGTCCATCACCCGGGGCGTCTTCACCACGCCGAGTGCGGGCACGGCGCGGAGCAGCTCGCTGACGCGCATCCGCCCCTCGACTCCGAGCGGCTCGGCCTGGGCCGCCGCGAGCACGGCGGTCGCGGGGCGGCGTCCGGCGGCGACGGCCTTCTTGACGGCGGCGCGGGCACGGCGCGCCGCGATCGCGGCCTCGGAGGCGGCGCGCCGGTCGACCTCGGGCGGCGAGGGACGGCGCACGGCCTCCGGGCGCGAGGAGGCGCCGGGATCGGGGCTGACGGTTTCAGCGGACAAGGGTCTCCTGGATGTCGGTCGCGCGGCGGGTGATCTCGGCCGCGATCCCCGAGGGGCCGGCGCCGAGCACGCTCCGCGACTCGCTGACGATGGTGGCGGCGCTCAGCGCGCCGAACAGCCGCTGCGCGTCCGCGACGGCCGCGCCCTGGTGGCCGAAGCCGGGCGCGAGCACCGGGAGTGCGGGGTGCAGCGGCTCGTCGATGCCGATGCCGAAGTCGCCCAGGGCGACCGTGGCGCCGAGCACCACGCCGACCGAGCCGATCGACGCGCGAGCGTGAGCGTCGTTCCAGGATGCCACGTCCGCCACGACCGCGCGTGCCACGGTGGATCCCGCCCGGCCGCCGTCCTGCACGAGGGCGCGCTGCACGGGGCGGGCCTCGGGGTTGGAGGTGGCTGCGAGGACGAACACGCCCTTGCCCGCCTCCTCGGCGAGGGTCAGCATCCCCTCGAGGGAGCCGAGCCCCTGGTAGGCCGCCGCGGTCATGGCGTCCGCCTCGAGCGGCGAGCCGGGCCGGAGCCACGCCTCGGCGTAGGCGGTGACGCTCGTGCCGATGTCGCCGCGCTTGACGTCGGCGATCACCAGCAGTCCGGCCTCGCGGGCGTCGGCGAGCACGCGCTCGAGCGCGGCGTAGCCCGCCGAGCCGTGCCGCTCGAAGAACGCGATCTGCGGCTTCACCACGCCCGCACGGCCGGCCGCCGCCTCGACGACCGTTCGGCCGAAGCTCTCGAGCCCGGCCGCGTCGTCGGCGAGGCCCCACGCGTCGAGCAGGTACGCGTGCGGGTCGATCCCGACGCAGAGCCGGCCGTGCGCGGCGAACGCCGCCTCGAGGCGCGAGCCGAAGGAGGCGGTGCCCGCCGCGCCGCCGCTCACGCGGTGCGCTCCGCGCGGCGCAGGGCGTAGTCCTGCAGGCTCGTCACCTCGAAGGGCTCGTTCGCCGCGTCGAGCGAGGCGACCGCCGCCGCGAGCTGGGCGATCGTGGTGAACAGCGGCTTGTCCGCGGCGACCGCGGCGGCGCGGATCTCGTAGCCGTCGGCGCGGGTCGCTCCTCCGCTGGGCGTGTTGATCACCACGTCGACCTCATCGCGGGCGATCAGCTCGACGATGGAGGGCGCGTCGCCCTCGGCGGTCTCGCTGTACTTGCGGACCACGCGGGCCTGGATCCCGTTGCGGTTCAGCACCTCGGCCGTGCCCTCGGTCGCGAGGATGTCGAAGCCGAGCTGACGCAGGCGCAGCGCGGGCAGGACGATCGAGCGCTTGTCGCGGTCGGCGACCGAGATGAAGACGGTCCCGCTCGCCGGCATGCCGCCGTACGCGGCGTCCTGGCTCTTCGCGAAGGCGCGCGGGAAGTCGCGGTCGATCCCCATGACCTCGCCGGTGGAGCGCATCTCGGGCCCGAGCAGCGAGTCGACGATCTGGCCCTCCTTGGTGCGGAAGCGCTTGAACGGCAGGACCGCCTCCTTCACCGCGATGGGAGAGTCCATCGGGACGTCGGAGCCGTCGCGCTCGGGCAGCAGGCCCTCGGCCTTCAGCGCGGCGATGGTCTCGCCCACCATCAGGCGCGACGCGGCCTTCGCGAGCGGGATGCCCAGCGCCTTCGACACGAACGGCACGGTGCGCGAGGCCCGGGGGTTCGCCTCGAGCACGTAGAGCACGCCCTGGCCGATCGCGAACTGGACGTTCAGCAGTCCTCGGACTCCGACGCCCTGCGCGATCGCGAGGGTCGCCTCCCGCACCTGGTCGATCTGCCGGCGGCCGAGCGTCACCGGCGGGAGCGTGCACGCCGAGTCGCCGGAGTGGATGCCGGCCTCCTCGATGTGCTCCATCACTCCTCCGATGTAGAGCTGCTCGCCGTCGAAGAGCGCGTCGACGTCGATCTCGATCGCGTCGTCGAGGAAGCGGTCCACCAGCAGCGGGTGCGCCTCGTCGATGATCCCCTCGCCGGCCATCCGCTCGAAGTAGTCCTCGAGCTGGGGCGTGCCGTAGACGATCTCCATGCCGCGCCCGCCGAGGACGAACGACGGACGGACGAGGACCGGGTAGCCGATCTCCACCGCGACCTCGCGGGCGCCGTCGAGGTCGGTCGCGGTGCCGTTGCGCGGAGCGAGAAGTCCCGCCTCGTCGAGGATCCGCGAGAACGCGCCGCGCTCCTCCGCGAGGTCGATGTTCGCGGGGGTGGTGCCGAGGATGGGCACGCCGGCCGCCTCGAGGCCCGCGGCGAGCCCGAGCGCCGTCTGGCCGCCCAGCTGCACGACGACGCCGACGAGCTCGCCGGACTGCGACTCCGCGTGGATGACCTCGAGCACGTCCTCGAGAGTCAGCGGCTCGAAGTAGAGGCGGTCCGAGGTGTCGTAGTCGGTCGAGACCGTCTCGGGGTTGCAGTTGATCATGATCGTCTCGAAGCCCGCGTCCGAGAGCGCGAACGAGGCGTGCACGCAGGAGTAGTCGAACTCGACCCCCTGGCCGATGCGGTTGGGGCCGGAGCCCAGGATGACGACCTTGCGGCGGTCGGCGGCGACGACCTCCGTCTCCTCGTCGTACGAGGAGTAGTGGTACGGCGTGAGCGCCGGGAACTCGCCCGCGCAGGTGTCGACGGTCTTGTAGACCGGGCGCACGTCCAGCGCGTAGCGGGTGCGGCGGACCTCCGCCTCGTCGAGCCCGCGGAGCTCGGCGATCTGCGCGTCCGAGAAGCCGTGGTCCTTCGCCAGGCGGAGGAGTCCGGCGTCGAGGCCGTCGTGCTCGCACACCAGGTCGGCGATCTCGTTGATCAGCACGATCTGGTCGAGGAACCAGGGGTCGATCTTCGTGGACTCGAACGCCTGCTCGACCGTGGCTCCCAGGCGCAGCGCCTGCTGCACGGTGACTATGCGGCCGTCGGTCGGGGTCCTCGCGATCTCGAGGAGCTCCTCGACCGAGCGCTCCTGCGCGCCCCAGTGGAACGACGAGCCGCGCTTCTCGAGCGAGCGGAGCGCCTTCTGCAGCGCCTGCGCGTAGTTGCGGCCGATCGCCATCGCCTCGCCCACCGACTTCATGGTCGTGGTCAGCGTCTTGTCGGCGGCCGGGAACTTCTCGAACGCGAACCGCGGGACCTTCACGACCACGTAGTCCAGCGTCGGCTCGAAGCTCGCCGGCGTCACCTTGGTGATGTCGTTCGGGATCTCGTCCAGGCGGTAGCCGATGGCGAGCTTCGCGGCGATCTTGGCGATCGGGAAGCCGGTCGCCTTGGAGGCGAGGGCGGAGGAGCGGGAGACGCGCGGGTTCATCTCGATCACGATGATCCGGCCGTCCGCCGGGTCGATCGCGAACTGGATGTTGCAGCCGCCGGTGTCCACGCCCACGTCGCGGATGATCCGGATGCCGATGTCGCGCAGCTTCTGGTACTCGCGGTCGGTGAGGGTCAGCGCCGGTGCGACGGTGATCGAGTCGCCCGTGTGCACGCCGACGGGGTCGACGTTCTCGATCGAGCAGACGACGACCGTGTTGTCGGCCGTGTCGCGCATCAGCTCGAGCTCGTACTCCTTCCAGCCGAGGATCGACTCCTCCAGGAGCACCTCGGTGGTGGGGCTCTGGTGCAGGCCGTCGCCGACCATCCGCACCAGCTCCTCGCGGGTGTAGGCGAAGCCGGAGCCCAGGCCGCCCATGGTGAACGACGGGCGGATGACGAGGGGATAGCCCAGGTCCTCGGCGTACTCGATCGCCTCGTCGACGGTGTGCGCGATGTAGGACTTCGCGACGTCGGCGCCCGCGTCCAGCACCAGCTGCTTGAAGATCTGCCGGTCCTCGCCGCGGTTGATCGCCTCGAAGCTCGCGCCGATGAGCTCGACGCCGTACTTCTCGAGGATCCCGAGGTCGTGCAGCTGGATGGCCGCGTTCAGGGCCGTCTGCCCGCCGAGGGTCGGCAGGATCGCGTCCGGCTTCTCCTTGGCGATGATCGCCTCGATCGCCTTGGGCGTGATCGGCTCCACGTAGGTGGCGTCGGCGAAGTCGGGATCGGTCATGATCGTCGCCGGGTTGGAGTTGACGAGGATCACGCGCACCCCCTCGGCGCGCAGCACGCGGCAGGCCTGGGTGCCGGAGTAGTCGAACTCGACGGCCTGTCCGATGACGATCGGGCCGGAGCCGATGACCAGGACGCTCTGGATGTCTTCCCTGCGCGGCATTACTTCTGCTCTCCGATGCTGCTGGTCGTGGGGATGTCGGTGGGCTCCGAGGCCCCGCGCCCGGCCGTGCGCTGCACGACCATCTCGCGGAAGCGGTCGAAGAGGTGGTTGGAGTCGTGCGGGCCGGCCGCCGCCTCCGGGTGGTACTGCACCGAGAAGGCGGGGATGTCGAGGCAGCGCAGGCCCTCCACGACCGAGTCGTTGAGGGAGTAATGGCTGACCTCGACGCGGCCGAAGCCCTCGGGCGAGTCCAGCTCGCCCTCGATCGGCGCGTCCACGGCGAACCCGTGGTTCTGCGAGGTGATCTCCACGCGGCCGGTGAGCTTGTCGAGCACGGGCTGGTTGATCCCGCGGTGGCCGAACGGGAGCTTGTAGGTGCCGAAGCCGAGAGCGCGCCCCAGCAGCTGGTTGCCGAAGCAGATGCCGAAGAACGGCAGGTCGGCGCGCAGGGTGGTGCGCAGCAGCTCGACGTGGCGGTCCGAGGCCTCGGGGTCGCCGGGGCCGTTGGAGAAGAAGAGCGCGGACGGGTCGAGCGCGAGCACCTGCTCGGCGGTCACCGACTCGGGCAGCACGTGGACGTCGAAGCCGCGCTCCGCGAGGTAGTTGACCGTCGAGGTCTTCACCCCCAGGTCGATGACCGCGACCGAGCCGACGCGCTCGCCGCGGGCAGGCACCGTGTACTGCTCGTCGGTCGAGACCGAGGAGGAGAGGTTGAGCCCCTGCATCTGCCGGCCGCCGAGGACCAGCGCGAGCTGCTCCTCCTCGGGGAGGGCGAGGTCCTCGCCGGAGAACACGCCGGCGCGCATCGAGCCGGCCGAGCGGATGTGGCGGGTGATCGCCCGGGTGTCGACGCCGGAGATCCCGACGATGCCGTCGGTCTCCAGGTCGTCGCCGAGGGAGCGCTGCGCGCGGAAGTTGGAGACGACGCGGGAGGGGTCGCGGACGACGTAGCCGGCGACCCAGATGCGGCGCGACTCCATGTCCTCGTCGTTGGTCCCGGTGTTGCCGATGTGGGGCGCGGTCTGCACGACGATCTGGCCGGCGTAGCTCGGGTCGGTCAGCGTCTCCTGGTAGCCGGTCATGCCGGTGGCGAAGACGATCTCGCCCAGGGTGCGGCCTCGGGCGCCGTAGGCCTGTCCCCGGAATCGTCGTCCGTCCTCGAGGACGAGGACGGCGGTGGGTTCGGTGCTGAGGCGTGTCGTTGGCACGGACTAGGAGCCCTTCTGGGTCGTGTCGGGGCCGCCGCGAACGTCGTGCTCTACGACCCGGAGGCGCGACGCCGCTTCTCCGTCGAGGACCTGCGCGGCCGCAGCGGCAACTCCCCGTACCTC
>NZ_PSUU01000106.1:0-563 GCF_002932015.1 Rathayibacter sp. AY1H3 | reverse complement strand
TAGCGGGATCCGCTGGGACGCGGATCGTGCGTTCGGCAGTGCGGGAGCGCGCCGGGAGGGCGGCTCGTCGCCGGCGAGACGGGCGCGGAAGGCTCGGCGCTCGGGCCGAGACGGGCGCGGACCGGCTCTCGAATAGACTGGCCCCTGCCATCAGCGGCGCCCTCGGGGGCCGCACGCAACGAGATTTCCGAGGGAGCACCGTGTCCGGGCATTCCAAGTGGGCCACGACCAAGCACCAGAAGGCGATCAAGGACTCGCGCCGCGCGAAGTCCTTCGCCAAGCTGATCAAGAACATCGAGGTGGCCGCCAAGATCGGCGGCGCCGACCTCTCCGGCAACCCGACGCTCGTCGACGCCGTGCAGAAGGCGAAGAAGACCTCGGTGCCGAACGACAACATCGACCGCGCGATCAAGCGCGGCGCCGGCCTCACCGGCGAGGTCATCGACTACACGACGATCATGTACGAGGCCTACGGCCCCAACGGTATCGCCCTGCTCGTCGAGTGCCTCACCGACAACAAGAACCGCGCCGCGGCGGACGTCCGCACCGCGATGACCCGCAAC
>NZ_PSUU01000105.1:0-631 GCF_002932015.1 Rathayibacter sp. AY1H3 | reverse complement strand
AGCCCTTGACGCTGCCGGCGCTCAGACCGGACTGCCAGAAGCGCTGGAGTCCGAGGAAGGCGACGACGATGGGGATGATCGTGAGGAGCGAGCCCGTGATCACGAGGTTGTAGATCGGCTGCGCGCTGACGCCGGTGGCCTGCGCGTTCCACTGGTTGAGGCCGACGGTGAGCGGGTACCAGGTGGGGTCGCTCAGCATGATCAGCGGGAGGAAGTAGTTGTTCCAGGTCGCGACGACCGAGAACAGCAGCACGGTCACGATGCCGGGGGCGAGGAGGCGGATGGAGATGGTGAAGAAGGTGCGGAACTCGCCCGCCCCGTCCATCCGCGCCGCTTCGAGCAGCTCGGTGGGCACCGACTCCACCGCGTAGACCCACACCAGGTACAGGCCGAACGGGCTGATCAGCGAGGGGATGATGATCGCCCACGGGGTGTTGGTCAGGCCGAGCTGGCTGAACATGAGGAACGTCGGGACGGCGAGGGCCGTGCCGGGCACCGCGATCGCTCCGAGCACCACGGCGAAGACCGCCTTGCGGCCCGTGAAGCGGAACTTCGCGAGGCCGTAGCCGGCGAGCGTGGCCAGGAGCGTCGCCCCTCCGGCGCCGACGACGACGTAGAGCAGGGTGTTGCC
>NZ_PSUU01000104.1:0-657 GCF_002932015.1 Rathayibacter sp. AY1H3 | reverse complement strand
TCCGAGGAACACGCGGTCGCTGAGGACGGCCCGGTAGCGCTGCACGAGCGAGCGGTGCTCGCGCTCGTGTCGGGCGGCGCGGGGCCGGGTCTCGACGACGAGCAGGCCGACGGCCGCGACGACCAGCACGCCGTAGGCGGCGAGGAAGACGAAGATCCCGCGCCAGTCCATGATCAGCAGCAGCTGCGAGCCGACGACCGGCGCGAGCACGGGCGCGAGGCCCGACACCAGGGCGAGCCGGGACAGCATCCGCACCAGCGGGCGTCCGCCGAAGAGGTCGCGGACCATCGCCATCGCGACCACGCCGCCCGCCGCCGCACCGGCTCCCATCAGGAAGCGGAAGACGCCGAGCGTGACGATCTCGGGGGCGAGCGCCGCGCCGACGCAGGCCAGGACGTGCAGCGAGGTGGCCAGGAGGATCGGCAGGCGCCGGCCGACCGCGTCGCTCCAGGGGCCCACGACCAGCTGGCCGAGCGCGAAGCCGAGGGTCGTGCCGGTGAGGGTCAGCTGAACCGCCGCCTCCGACACGTTCAGCTCGCTCTGCAGCGCGGGGAACGCCGGCAGGTAGAGGTCGATCGTGAACGGCCCGAGGGCGGTCAGCGAGCCGAGGACGATCACGTAGACGAGGCGCTGGCGGGCCGTCAGGGCGTCGCCCGG
>NZ_PSUU01000011.1:0-89506 GCF_002932015.1 Rathayibacter sp. AY1H3 | reverse complement strand
CGGGCTCGGCCTCGACGAGCACCTCGCCCTCCGCCGACTCGAGCTGGCCCCCGTCCTGATGGCGAGCACCCCCGTCGCTCTCGGCGGCCTCGACCGCATGGCGCACGCCGCGCTGATCATCCACAGCGCACGGAAGGTCGACGCGGCCGGGACGGTGGAGGACCACTGGCTCCTCGCGCGGGACGGCGCGATCACGGCGACCGGCACCGGCACCGGCTGGCAGGCGCAGGCGGAGGGGGCGGAGCTGCACGACGCGCGGGGCCTCACCGCTGTCCCGGGCTTCCTCGACCTCCATGTGCACGGAGGGGGCGGTCACGGCTTCGACGGAGGAGCGGAGGCGATCCGCGCGGGCCTCGCGCTGCACCGCTCCCGTGGCACCACGCGCTCGCTGGTCAGCCTGGTCTCGGCGCCGCTGGAGCAGCTGGAGTCCTCTCTGGACGCGGTCTCGGCCCTCGCAGCCACCGACCCGCTCGTGCTCGGCGCGCACCTCGAGGGCCCGTTCCTCGCGCCCTCGCGCAGGGGAGCGCACGACCCCGCGGCTCTCGTGCACCCCTCCTCCGGCGCGGTCGGCCGGCTGCTGGACGCCGCCCGCGGACGCCTCGCGCAGATCACGCTCGCGCCCGAGCTGCCGGGAGCCCTCGCCGCGGTGGAGCGGCTCGCCGGCGCCGGCACGGTGGTCGCGGTGGGCCACACCGAGGCGGACGCCGACCAGGCGCGGGCCGCGTTCGACCGCGGAGCCCGGCTGGTCACGCACGCGTTCAACGCCATGCCCGGGATCGGCCACCGCTCCCCGGGCCCGATCCCGGTGGCCCTGGGGGACGAGCGGGTCGCGCTCGAGCTGATCCTCGACGGCCGGCACGTGGACGTCGAGGTGGTGCGGCTCGCGTTCGCGGCGGCTCCCGGGCGGATCGCGCTCGTCACCGACGCGATGGCGGCGGCCGGGGCGGGTGACGGAGTGCACCGCCTCGGCCCGCTCGACGTCGAGGTGCTCGGCGGAGTCGCCCGGCTCGCGGGCACCGCTGTGCTCGGCGGAGTCGCCCGGCTCGCGGGCACCGCTGTGCTCGCCGGATCCACGCTCACGCAGGAGGAGGCCCTGCGGCGGGCCGTCGGGCCCGGCCGGCTCGGGCTGCAGGCGTCCGTCGCCGCCCTCACCGCCGTTCCCGCCCGCGTGCTCGGCCGGGGCGACCTCGGCCTGCTGGCCCCCGGGTACCGCGCCGACGTCGTCCTGCTCGACGCGTCGCTCCGCGTGCAGCGGGTCTGGGCCGAGGGGCGCCCGTTCCCCGACTCCGCGGCCGGCGCGTCGCGACCCCGGGTCAGGGCGTCGGCGTGACGGTCCAGGTCCCCTCGGTCTGGACGGCCATGACGCCGGGCAGGTCGGCCTCGAACACCTCGGAGAAGGCGACGGAGTCGCCGAACAGCTGCGGCTGATCGGAGGTCGTGAACACGCGGCCGGAGAACGAGTCGTCCGGACCCGCGGGCGTGTAGTCGACCGTCACGCGCGGGACGTCGTCGGAGAAGAACAGGACGGCCGGGCCGGTGCCGGACTGCGCACCGCTCACCGTCGCGAGGTCGTTCCAGCTCTGCAGGCCGAGCGTCCACGGCCCGTCGGCTCGGACGATCACCTGCTGCTCGACGGGGTCGTCGTGGAAGATCCCGGTCAGGAACGACCCCGTCATCGGGGCGGCGGCCTCGCCGAAGGGCGTCATCCGGCCCGCGGCGGTGACGATCGCCGTGCCGGTGCAGGCCGAGCAGTCCAGGCTCAGGACGACCGCGAACTCGCCCTGCCGCTGGAACGACACGTCGGCCGGGCCGGTGCCCGAGACGGTGGCGGGGACTCCCTCGCCGACCGGCCCGGCGTCGACGACGGTTCCGACCGGCTCGGCGGTCGCCGGAGCGGAGGGGGTCGGGCTCGGAGTGATCAGGTCGGTGATGGCGGGTCTCGGCGTCCGCGAGGCGGGCGCGGACGCCGTGGCGCCCGCCTCGGCCCCGCCGCCGGCGGTGCACCCGCCCAGCAGCAGGAGCCCCGCCGCTGCCGTCGTCGCCACTGCCGCTGTCGTCCCCCGAGCCCTCATGCGTCCAGACTGCCAGGGCTGGTCCGGACCGTCGTCCCCGGAGGGAGTCAGAGGAGCAGGGCGCCGAGGCCCGCGGCGGCGAGGACGACGATCCACGGGGGCACGGTCCAGCGCGTCAGCGCCACGAAGGCGCCGATCGCGAGCGCCAGAGCGCCGGTCGAGCCGATGCCCTCGGTCAGCACCGGGTCGTAGAGGGCGCCGCCGAGCAGTCCCACCACGCCGGCGTTCACGCCGGCCAGCGCCCTCTGCGCGACCGGCAGGTGCCGCAGCCGCTGCCAGAACGGGAGCACGCCGACCACGAGCAGAGCGCCCGGCAGGAAGATCGCGACCAGCGCGATCGCCGCCCCCGCGACACCGTCCGGCGTCCCCGCGCCCACCGCGCCGAGGAACGCGGAGAAGGTGAAGAGCGGGCCGGGCACCGCCTGCGCCGCCCCGTATCCGGCCAGGAACTCGCTCTGCCCGACCGTGCCGGCGCCGACCGTCTGCGCCTCCAGCAGAGGCAGCACGACGTGGCCGCCCCCGAACACCAGAGCGCCCGACCGGTAGAAGACGGAGGCGAGACCCGCCGCTCCCTCGCCGGTGAGCGCGGCGAGCAGGGGGAGGCCGACCAGGAGGAGCCCCCAGAGGGCGAGGGCCGAGACCGCGAGCGCCGTCGGGATCCGGACCGCGAACCCCGGGCCGTCGTCCGGAGCCCCCTCCTCGCGGCGGAGCCAGAGAACGCCGGCCAGGCCCGCAGCCGCGATCACCGCCACCTGCAGCGCGGGCTCCGGGGCGAGGAGGACGGCGACAGCCGCTGCGCCGGCGATCGTCGCGCGGCGGCGGTCCGGTGCGAGCGAGCGCGCCATCCCGAGCACGGCCTGCGCGACGACCGCGGCCGCCGCCGCCTGGAGGCCCAGGAGCCAGCCGGCGGAGGCGACGTCGCCCGCACCGGCGACGAGCCCGGCGACGAGGACCAGGGCGATCGCCGAGGGGAGCGTGAATCCGCACCACGCGGCGACCAGTCCGGCGAGTCCCGCGCGCTGCAGGCCGACCGCCATCCCGACCTGGCTGGACGCGGGTCCGGGGAGGAACTGGCACAGCGCGACGAGGTCGGCGTACGCGCGATCGGTCAGCCAGCCGCGGCGCACCACGAACTCCTCGCGGAAGTAGCCGAGGTGCGCGATCGGCCCGCCGAACGAGGTCAGCCCGAGGCGGAGGAACACGAGGAGCACGGGGAGGGCGCCGCCCCGCTGCAGCCGACCCGTCTCCGACACGGGGGCATCCTGCCAGACGGCGGTGTCCAGCACGCGTCGTGTCACCGGAAAAGGGACGATAAGCGGCCGGATAAGCGATTCCTCGCCCATTCTCCTCCGGTCGATGAAACGGTGGGTAGAAATACTGAACCCCTTCTCATCCCCTCTGTTAGCCTGATCCGGCTTCCCTTTCCTTCTCGAGGAGAAGGTGATCCGCATCAGTAACGCGAGCGCTGCCGCTCGTTCACTGAACGCCTTCTCCTCCTCTTTCGATCGGTGTACCCGGAACGGTGACGATCGGAAAGGCTCTCTCTTCCGTGACTCCTCAGGACACTGCCGTCGGCGACTCCGCCGACTCCTCCCGCACCGGCTCCCGATCGGGCGTCAAGGCCCTCTCCGCTCTCTCCCGCCGCACGATCCTCGCCGGATCCGTCGCCGGCGCGGGCGCGATCGCCTTCGCGACGCCGGCCCTCGCGGCCGGCGACCTCACCGCGGTGCCCCGACTGCCCGGCGAGGTCTCGCGCCTGTCCACCGCCACGTCGAAGACGGGCGGGAAGCGCTACGAGATCATCGACGTCGTCGTCGCGGGGGACCGGGCGCGCCTGTTCGTGCCGCACGCGACGCCTCCGTCGCAGACCAGGGGCGCATCGATGCTCTGGTACTACCACGCCCGCAACGGCACCCACACGGCGCTCTCGAGCGCCTTCGCGTACTCGGCCGACCTCGCCGTGGACCGCGGCATCGTCAGCATCTGCCCGACCTACGGCGGCAGCATCTGGTCGAGCCCGCGGGCGATCGAGATCCAGGCCGCTGTCGCCGCCTGGGCCTCGTCGGTATGGCGGATCGACGCGAGCCTCCTCCGCTCCGACTCCGGGGGCGGGCCGCTTCTGACCTGGGCCTACGGGAAGCGGATGGTGCCGAACATCCGGGGCGCGTACCTCTGCAACAGCTCCTACGACATGGAGGAGCGGGCGGCGAGCGAACCGGACCGGATCGGCCCCGAGTACGCCGACGCCGCGGCCATCGCCGCCACCAACCCGGCGCGGCTGCCCGCGTCGGTGTGGCGCGGTGCGCGGCTGAGGATCACCGGATCGCCCGACGACAAGGTCGTGCCGTTCGCCCTGCACGGCGCCGCCCTCCACGCCGCGGCCCTGCCCCTGGCGAAGGAGGCGACGGTCCGCACCCACCCGGGGGAGGGCACCGACGGGCACAAGGTCCCGAGCTTCACCAACAAGGAGATGCTCGACACCTTCCAGCGCTGGATCACCGAGGGCCCCGTGCCGCAGACGGAGCCCGAGCCCGAGACGCCACCCGTGTCCACGCTGCCCGGCGCGGGCACCTACGAGAACGGCGCCGCGCAGATCGTCACCACCGGCACCTGGACGACGCTGAAGGCCACCGCGGACAGCGGCGGGAGCATCGCCTACTCGACCAGCTCCGGCGCCTCCGCGACGCTCGCCTTCACCGGCACGAGCATCGCCTGGATCAGCCGACTCACGTCGTCCTCCGGGATCAACGACGTCGAGCTCGACGGTGTGAAGGTCGCCTCCGTCGACCGCTACAGCGCGTCCACCCGCTCGAAGCAGACGGTGTGGAGCAGCGGACAGCTCGCCGCCGGGCCGCACACGCTGACGATCCGCCGGGGGAGCGGCCGCAATCCGGCCTCGACCGGGACCAACCTGCTGCTCGACTCCTTCGTGGTCGGCGACGCGACGCCTCCGCCGGCGACGACGCTGCCCGGAGCGGGCACCTACGAGAACGGCGCCGCCCCGATCGTCACGACCGGCACCTGGTCGACGTTGAAGGCGAGCACGGACAGCGGCGGCAGCATCGCCTACTCGACCACCGCGGGCGCCTCCGCCACCCTCGCCTTCACGGGTACCAGCGTGAGCTGGATCAGCCGCCTCACCGGCTCGTCCGGCATCAACGAGGTCGAGCTCGACGGAGTCAAGGTCGCGTCCGTCGACCGCTACAGCGCCGCGACGCGGTCGAAGCAGACGGTCTGGAGCAGCGGACAGCTCGCGGCCGGGCCGCACACGGTGACCATCCGCCGCGGGAGCGGCCGCAACCCGGCCTCGAGCGGCACCAACCTGATCCTCGACGCGTTCGTGGTCGGCGACGCCGCTCCGGTCCCCACGGTCACCGTGCCCACGCCGATCGCGGAGTGGTCCTTCGCCGAGAGCGCCGCCCCCTTCGCCTCGGCCGTCGCGGGCGCTCCGGCGCTCCGGCAGGGCGCGGGCTCCTCCGCCCGCGCCGTCGCCACGCCGTTCGGCACCGGAGTCGCCCTCAACGGGACGACGGACCACCTGGTCGTCCCCAAGGACGAGGTCGGCCCGCTCAACCTGGGCGCCTCGACCGGCCAGGTGACGATCGCGGTGTGGGTGCTCAACTCCGACGCGGACGGCGCCTGCATCGCGGGCGTCTGGGAGGAGTCGACGGTCGGGCCGCTGCGCTCCTATGCGCTGTTCAACAACCTCCCCGAGTACGGCGGCTGGGAGCGCGTGTGCATGCACGTCTCGAAGCTCGGCGGGCCGACGCCCGGCTACCCGTACTCGCGCGACTACTCGGTGGAGCCCCGCCGGATCACGCGCGGCGTGTGGCAGCTGCACGTCGGGACGTATGACGGCGCAGTCGCGGTCTCGTACCTCGACGGCGCCGCCACCGCGTATCCGGTGTACACCGACAAGCTCGGCGCGACCTACGCCAAGAACCCCTACGTCTACCCCGACGGCCTCAACGCGGCTCCGGGCGACTTCGTGGTCGGAGCGGTCGGCCGGGACGGCACGATGATCAACCGCTTCGCCGGCTCCCTCGCCCGACTGCGGGTGTGGGACCGGGCGCTGACCGCGGAGCAGGTGAAGCAGCTCTACTCGGCCGAGAAGGGCGCTCTCGGCTGACGATCCGAGGGCGGTGACACGAGTCCGAGAAGCGGATGATCCGCTTCTCGGACAAGGCCGTTCGAGCGATAGCGGGCGTCCCTCTTTCGAGGGTGGTGTTATCGGCTGAATACAGATCGGCGGGCGGCCGCTTCACGGCTGCTCCGCCGTTCTCCGCCGCTTGTATGCGCTGCGCGGGATTCCGTACTCAGGCGGACGTGCGCTCCCGGAGGGCCGTACGGCGGGGGATCATCGCCCGGCGGCCGCGCAGCCCTGCCCCGGATCTCGGAGTGCGGCCCCGCGCCAGATGCGCACCGGCGCGACCACCTCCCAGCCGAGGGTGAGGTAGAGGGCGCGGCCGTCCGTGCTGGCGACGAGGAGACCGCTCCGTGCACCCTCGGACCGGGCCCAGGCGGTGAGGGCGTCGACGACCCGCCGTCCCAGCCCGCGTCGGCGGAACCGCGCATCGGTCTCGATCCGGTCCAGGACCGCGACCGTCCCGTGCACGGCGGCGGTGCCCTGAGCGGCGACGACTCCGTCGACCAGCAGCCGGACGCTCGCCAGTCCGTCGGCGGCCTCGAGCACGGCTCCCGCGAGCAGGGCACCCTCGAGCAGGGCTCCCTCCGCGGTGCTGCCCGGGCCGAGGAGCGCCGCCATCAGGCTCTCGTCGCCCGCGACGAGCTCCAGCCCGGCGGCGGGCGCGAGGCGGGCGTCGTCGCCCAGGCCGATGACCGTCATCCACTCCCGGGGCCCGGCCGTCTGCTCGGCGCCCGCCTGCAGCGCGGAGGGCGACGGATCGACCAGGATCCGCTCCCGCGTGCGCGACTCCGCTCCGACATCGACCAGCCATGCTCCGTCCTCGCGGACGCGCTGCACGCCGCGTGCACGGCACCAGCCCTCGATCCAGTCGTCCACCCGCTCCGTCGTCGTGATCACGCCCCGAGAGCAGCCGCGACCGGACGGGCGCGATCGTGGAAGCGGGCTCTCCCGGCGGTGGCCGTCGTTCCCCGCCAGGACCGCCCTCGCCGCGGATCGCACCCCGCGCACCGCGATCCGCCGGGTCCTCCCGTTGTCAACCTCAGTGCCACGGCGCCGTCCCCGGCCCTACCGTCGGCCCGAGACATCCGCTGCACCGCCGGGACCCTGACGGCCGTGCCGAGAGTGAGGGGCCGATCCGATGCCCAGGCAGGACGGCGACCCGCGGAGCACCACCCGAGTGCTGCGCGAGCTGGTCGCCGCGTTCGAGGATCCGGGGGCCGTGCACCCGGCGCTCGCCCGGCAGGTGCGGAGCGCCGCCCGCGAGCTGCTCGGCGCGTCGGAGCGGGAACCGCTGCGCCTGCGCGTGCGGATGCCGACCCTGATGGTCCCGCGCTCGGTCGTGGACGAGGTGCCCGATCCACCCCCGGTGCCGCCCGCCGCGCTCTGACCCGACGGCGCTCGTACACTCGGACGATGCGACACGGCATCGTCATCCTCCCGCAGGACCCGTGGGCCGAGGCCCGCCGGAAGTGGCAGTCGGCCGAGGGCCTGGGCTTCGACCACGCGTGGACCTACGACCACCTCTCCTGGCGCTCCCTCGCCGACCAGCCGTGGCACGCGACCGTCCCCACCCTCACCGCTGCCGCGATGGTGACCGAGACGCTCCGCCTGGGCACGTTCGTGGCCTCCCCGAACTTCCGCCACCCGGTGCCGTTCGCGAAGGAGATCGCGACGCTGGACGAGATCTCGGGCGGTCGGACCATCCTCGGGGTCGGCTCGGGCGGCACGGGCTTCGACGCGCGCGTGCTCGGGCAGCCCGACTACTCGCCCCGGCAGCGGCACGAGCGCTTCACCGAGTTCGTCACGGCCCTCGACGCGCTGCTGCGCTTCGAGGAGCCCGGCTCGAGCGGCGTGGACCTCGAGGGGGAGTGGTTCACCGCCCGCTCGGCGCGGATGGTGGGCGAGCCGGTGCAGCGCCCCCGCGTCCCGTTGATCCTCGCCGCGAACGGGCCGAAGGGCCTCGCGCTCGTCGCCGAGCGCGGGCAGGGCTGGGTCACCACCGGCCCGGAGGGAGTGTCGAGCGAGGAGTGGTGGCGGGCGGTCGCGTCCCTCTCCCGGCGGCTCGACGCGGCGCTCGACGCGGCCGGGCGCGACCCGCGCACCGTCGAGCGCCACCTCTCGCTCGACTCCGGGGGCGACTACTCCCTCGAGAGCGTCGCCCGGTTCGAGGACATGGCCGGCCGGGCGGAGGAGCTCGGCTTCACGGACGTGATCGCGCACTGGCCGCGGCGCGACGGCGTCTACGCGGGCGACGACGAGGTCCTCTACGAGGTCGCCTCGCGCTTCTGACCGGGCCTCGGGGGCTCTGGAGCGGTCCTCAGACCGCGCGGGCGCTCCCGCGGTCGACGAGACGCGCGGGCAGGAGTCGGATCGACGGCTCCTCGCCGCGGGACGGCTGCTCGATCCGCTCGACGAGCGTGTCGACCAGGTGCGCGCCGAGCTCGGCGGCACCCGTCTCGACGTAGCTGTAGGGGAGCGAGAAGTCGCGGGCGAACTCGGCCGAGTACAGGCTCACGACGGACAGCTGCCCGGGCACGGCGACAGCGCGTCGGCCCAGGATCGCGGGAAGCATCGCGATGGTCCGGTCGCTGTGGACGACCAGCGCCGTGAGACCGGGGTTGTCGTCGAGGAACGCCGTGACCATCGGCTCGACGGCGTCGGCGGCGGTGGCGGCCGGGCGCAGCACCAGCTCGATCCCGAGCCGACCGGCGGTCTCGAGAGCCGACTCGCGGAACCGGAGCCCGTAGGTCCCTCCGCGGTCGAAGACACGCTCAGGAGGGGTGACGAGACCGATGCTCCGATGCCCGAGGGCGCCCAGGTGCTCGATCAGCAGGCGGGCCGCGTCGCCGAAGTCGAGGTCGAAGACGTCCACCCCGGAGGCGTCCGCGGGCACGCCGAGGGCGGCACCGGGCCGCCGCGAGGCGCGCAGGACGGGCAGCCGGTCGTCGTCGTCCGCCACGCTCAGGAGGATCAGTCCATCGACCTGACCGGAGCGCGTGAGCCGGCGGACGGCAGCCGCCCCGTCGGCCTCGGTGGCCAGCAGCACGTCGTAGCCGAGCTCGCGGGCGCGGGCCGTGATGGGGAGGACGTACTCGACCATCGCGGGCGCGAACTCGTCCGGGTCGAAGTGGACGAGCAGGCCCAGCGCCATGGTGCGGCGCGTCGCGAGCGCCCGTGCTCCGGCGTTGACCGTGAAGTCGAGCTCGGCGATCGCGTCCTCGATGCGCTTGCGCGTCTCGGAGGAGATGCTGCGCTTGCCGGAGAGGACGTACGACACCGTGCTGCGAGAGACCCCTGCCGCTTTCGCGACGTCTCCGATCGTGGCCATCTCCACCCCCGCTCGAACCGTGTCGAGAGTGGCAGTGCGGCGCGGCGCACGCAACTCGGGCGCCGCGTCCCCGGAGCGAGGACCGGACGCTGCGGCTCCGGCGCTCTGCTCGTCCACGGCGCGCTCGTCCCCGTCGGGGAACCTCCGGTCCCGACGACACGCCGACGCGGCCGGGCGCACGAGGTGCCCGGCCGCGTCAGGGCGTTCTGGACGGATCAGCCGCAGCGCGCCGCACCGTAGGCCGGTGCCGTGGATCCGCTCGCCGCAGCGCCGTCGACCGTCCCCGCGATCCGCACGTCGAGAGCGCCGGCTCCGACGCTCGCAGCGCGGGTGCTGAAGGCGGCCGAGACCGTCTTGCCGGGAGCGACCCCGGTGAAGGTCTTCGTGCCCCAGGCCGAGCCGATCGTGATGTCAGCGGCGACCGCGCTGGTGTTGGTCGCCGTCCCCGTGATCGTGACCTTCCCCGCGGTGCAGCGCGAGGCCGCCGTGCCGGTCACCGTCAGGCTCGTGGTCCGCCCGACGAAGGGCGTGACCGAGATCCTGTCGATGTTGGGCGCGTACTGCGAGGTGAGCAGGACGCCGGGGAAGGTGTCGGAGAGATAGGTCGTCCCGTCGAAGCCCGGGAGCTCCTTCGAGGTGATCGCGATGGTGTTCGAGCCCTTCCTGAGCGTGACCGGCACGCTCAGGTCCCACAGCTGGTTCTGGTGGAACGTGTGCGGGAAGAGCACGCGCTGCGTCACTCCGTTGACCGTGATGTCCGCGTGGCGGGCGAGCGGGTCGGGGTTGTAGTGCGTCGCGGGGGACTGCTCCTCGTTGGAGTAGCGCAGCGTGAGCGCGTACGTCCCGTCCTGCTCGGCCTTCACGTCGCCGAAGGTCAGGGTCGAGTCGCCGTCGCGTCCGCCCCCGATGTTCCCGACGGCCTTGCCGCCCGACGCGAAGGACAGGTCGCGGACCGTGGCGGGGCCGGTGATCGTGGCCGCCTCCGCCTCATAGCTCGTCGTCGCGGGCGGGTTCGCGCTCACTCCGATGACGATCCGATCGACGAGGAGCGTGCCGCTCGTGCCGACGACCTCGATCTTGTTCACGCCGCCCGAGAGGAAGACCTGACGGGTCGAGCTCGCGCCCACCGGCCCGACCTTCACATCGTTCACGTAGAGGTCGCCGGTGCCGCCGCCCAGGGTGTCCACGGTCACGGAGGACGGCGCGTCCTTCGCGGAGTAGCCCCAGACGGTGGTGGAGGCGCCGCTGGTGAGCTTCGCCGTGCCCGAGCCGGAGACGCCGGCGCGGGAGTAGTCGGCCGTCGCTCCGTTGTCGAGCGTGCCGGTCTCGGCCTCGTGGATCGAGGTCGCGGCGGCCGCGCTGGGGAGGGAGAGCTCGATCTTGTCGACGATCGCGTCGCCCACGGTCGACTTCGTGCCGGCGAGGTTCTTCGCGGCGAGCGAGATCGTGTGGGTGCCGGCGGTCAGCTTCACCTTCGTGTCCGCGTGGTCCCAGACCACGAACTTGTAGGCCAGCGGAAGGAGGATCTCCTGCTCCGCAGCGCCGTCGACGCTCAGGAACGCGTTGATCGGACCCTGCTGGGCGTTGGCGGCGTAGGTGTTGAGGGAGTTGGCGAAGACGCTGAGGTCGTACTCGCCGTCCTTCGGGACGGTGACCGCGAAGTCGAGCTTCAGGTCACCGCCGGTGCGGATCCCGCCCACGTTGCGTCCGCCCGAGGTGTAGAAGCCGCCGACGTTGGTCGGCGAGCCCTCGGGTCCGTTCAGGTTCCGCGATCCGGTGTAGCGGGCGTCCTCGGCCTCGTACTTCTGGCGGAAGTCGACGGGCGAGGCGGACGGCGACGACGCGTTGGCGCCCGGGGTCAGGACGACCTCGTAGGCGGAGTCGACGTCGAGCGCGGGGAGGGATCCTCCGAAGTCCAGCGAGAGGGCGCCGTCCACGACGGACGCGTCGAACTCCTTGACCGTCTGCGGGGCTCCCGAGTCGCCGACCTGGCCGGTCCAGCGGATCTCGCTGACCTCCACGTGGACCTTCGAGCCGAAGGTGGCGGCCGGGATGCGCTCGAACGCGACCTTCTGCGAGCCGCCGACGCCTCCGAAGAGGGCTCTCGCCTGCTTGGCCGCGGTGTCGAGGGTCGCGACGCCCTGGAGGGTGTAGCTCTGGCCGGGCTTGGGCGGTGTGACCGCGACGGTGTCGCCGGTCATCGAGGCGTAGGCGTTGAGGAGCCACCACTGGCCGTTGGCGCGGTTGGCCTGCACCGCGGAGTCGGAGAGGTTGCCGTCGATGTTCCAGTAGGCGATGTCGCCGTCGACCTTCTTGTCCTCGAGCGCGCTGATCCACTGGACCATCTGGCCGGGCACGGAGGTGTGGTAGTTGAAGGCGTACTCGTTGAGGTTCACCGGCAGGTGCTTCCCGGCGTAGGACGTGCCCGCGTACAGCTCGTCCTCCCAGGCCCGGAAGCGGTCGACGTTGGTGCGGATCTCACCCGGGGCGCTCAGCTCGTGCCAGGTCATCACGTCGGGGACGGTGTCCTGCTCGAGCGTGTGGGTCATGAACCCGCGGACCTGGTCGTAGAGGACGCTGGTGTTCGGTCCGGCGATGCGGGCGTCGGGCATCCTGTCGCGGATCAGCGCGTAGGTGCTGTCCCAGGCCGCGAAGAACGCGGTCGGGTCCTCCAGCCAGCTCTTCCCGTTGTAGCTCCACTTCCCGTTGCCGAACATGTTGCCCTCGGGCTCGTTGAACGGCACGAACACGATGTTGTCCTGGTACTCCTCGGGGAGCGCGAGCACCTGGTCGACCTGCGTGGCGATCTTCGCCTGGTAGTCGGCCAGCTTCTCCTGGGGAGTGCTGCCCGGCCACTCGTAGGGGAAGCCGCGGTAGATGTCCGTCATGTAGATGTAGGTGTCGCCGTCCGAGGTGTCGGCGACGGCCTTAGCGACGCTCAGCGCGTCCGCGCCCGGATGCTGCGGCCCGTCCTGCGCCTTGGTCGAGACCGTGCGCAGGTCGATCCCCTCGAGGAGGTTGTCGGAGGGGAGGCCCTCGCCGTAGACCCCGTAGAGGGTGCCGGACGCGCCGCCCATGAACTCCCCGGTGCTCGCGCCGAGGTCGATGGTCATCTCGTCGAGTGCGCGCACCGTGACGGTCGCCGTGACCGCGGTGCCGAGGCCGGTGACGGTGCCCTTCACGGTGAAGGTGCCGCGCTTCGCGTACGCGGAGGCGGGGACGCTCTCCCAGGTGACCGGGGCGTCGCGGTTCACGCCGTCGGAGTAGGTGGCGGGGACCCCCGGCAGGGCCGGCGCGACGCCGATGCCGGTGGTGACCGCGACGCTCGTCGAGAGAACGCCGGTGACGGCCGGCGCGGCGTCGCCCGCCAGACCCCGGACCTGAGCGGCGGTCAGAGCCCGGTTGTAGACGCGGAAGTCGTCGATCGCTCCGTCGAAGTAGGGGTGCACGTTCCAGAGCGCCCGGCCGATGTTGCCGCTCTTGGAGGCGGAGGCGGAGTAGAGCTGCTTCGCGAGGTCGACGGAGGCGGGAGCCGTCGCGACCTGCAGACCGTTGAGGTACAGGGTCACGGTCGTGCCGTCCATCGTCGCGGTGACATTGACCCACTGGTCCTTCTGCAGCGGCGAGGAGCTGGAGACTCCGGTCTCGCCGCCGTCCTTCAGCTGCTTGATGATCGCGCGGGCGCTGCCGCCGTCGAACGACGGAGCGAAGGCCGACGCGGCGTCGGGGCTGATGCCCAGGCACCACAGCCACTGGAAGCCTCCGGTGCCGGACCACTTCGTCCAGGCGGAGACGGTGGTCTGCGTCACGCCCTGGAAGAGCCCGTTCGGCACAGTCAGGTACGGCGCGGAGGTCGAGTCCGCCGCGCCCCCGGGAAGGTCGATCGCGGTCGTACCGGCCTTCCGACCCGCGACGTACGTCGCTCTCGCGCTGTTGACGACGGTGCCGTCGAGCTTCTTCGACGAGAGGTCGGCGACCGTGGATCCGGACACCTGCCCCTGCTCGAAGTCGTACTGGAGGATGAGCGCGTCGGCGGGGACGGAGGTGTCGGCCGCGGAGGCGGACTCGGCGCTCGGGAGAGCGACGGCGAGGGCGGCGAGTGTCGCGGCACTCAGCGCGAGGGCGAGGGAGCGGGTGCCGCGCCTCGGGGAGGACATCGTTGTCACGCTGGTCACTTTCTGTGGGGACAGCCGGCCGGACGACGGCGGGCGTCGGTCCGGGGTCGGAGCAACAGTGCTTCGAACCGGTTCGACAAAACTAGGTTCCGCGCCTGCGACACGCAAGAGGACCTGAGAAGTTCCTCGTCCGGCTCGCAGGTGCCGGCGGTCGCTCCGGGCTCTCGACGGGACCCGTCCGCCCGCGGGAGCGGCCGTCGCCGCGACGCTCGATGGTGGGCGGACGGGTTCGAGGGGGCGCATCGCCGGGGGAGTGCTGCTGATCGGGATGCTCGCCGGATGCACGGCGGGCCCCTCCGCTCCCGTCGACGACCGGATCATCGTCGCCGCGGAGACGGGCGACCGGCCCGCAGGAGGACGTCCTGGATGCGGTCGAGGGGAGCCGCCCGGACTGGCTGAGCCCCGACGGCGTCCTTCCGCGGTGACCCGCGGGACCGCGGCGGCCTGTGCCGCGTGCGGGAGGATGAGGGCATGACCCTCCCTCGGCCGACGCTCCTCTCCCCGCCGCTCCAGGACCGGCTGGCCCGGTGGTTCGACGAGGAGGCGCCGCCGGCCCCCTCGCTGAGCTGGGCCCTGTTCGACCGCAGCGGGCTGCTCGTCCACCACGGCCGCGGCGAGCACCGCCTCGACGGCGCCGCTCCCGGGCCCGGGACCGTGCACCGCATCGCCTCCATGTCGAAGAGCTTCGAGGCGGCGGCGGTGCTGATCCTGCGCGACCGCGGGCTGCTCCGCCTCGACGACCGCGTCGCCGACCACGTGCCGGAGTTCACCGACCCGCTCGACTCCGCGGGCCTGCCGCTGCCCGTGACGGTCAGGATGCTCCTCAGCAACTGCTCGGGGCTCCCGGAGGACAACGGCTGGGCCGATGACGTCATGGCTCTGACGCGGGAGGAGTTCCTCGAGGTCGTCGGCCGCGGGCTGACCTTCACGGAGCGGCCGGGTGAGGTCTACCAGTACTCCAACATCGGCTTCTGGCTGCTCGGCGTGCTCGTCGAGAACGTGACCGGGGAGGACTTCCCGACCTTCGCGACGCGGACGATCCTCGAGCCGCTCGGCCTCCACGACACCCGCTACGACAGCGGCGACTACCCCGACGGCACCGACCTGGCGGCCGGCTTCAGCACCTTCGACGACGGAGCGACCTGGGTGCCCCGCCCCGTGACCGGCACCGGAGCGGGCGCCTGCGCCGCGAGCATGTTCAGCACGGTCGGCGACATCGCCCGCTGGAGCGGCTGGCTCTCCTCCGCGTTCGAGGGCGAGGACGGCGCGGACGACGACCCGGTGCTGAGCCGTGCCTCCCGCCGCGAGATGCAGCGCGGCTGGACGCCGGTCCCCGCGCTGAGCCCTCGCGCCGTCGAGAGCACGCTCGACGGCTCCGCGTACGGGTTCGGCCTCGTCGTCGAGCACGACGTCCGCTTCGGCGGGATCGCCCACCACTCCGGCGGCCTGCCGGGCTGGTCGTCGAACATGCGGTGGCATCTGGAGTCGGGCCTGGGGGCCGTGGTCTTCGCGACCGCGAACGGGGCGAAGCTCGCCGCCGCCGCGACGGGACTGCTCCGCGCCGCCCTCGAGGACACCGCTCCTCCGGCGCGGACCATCACCCTCCTCCCGTCGACGCTCGCCGCGGCCGCCGCCGTCGAGGCCGCGATCGTCGCGGGAGACCTCACCCGGGCGGGGGAGCCGGGCAGCGGCGCCCTGTTCAGCCCCAACCTGCTGAGCGATGTGCCGGCCGACGTGCGCGCCCGCCGCCTCGCCACGGCGATCGCGGAGATCGGCGGGCTCGCCGAGGACCCGACCGCGAGGCCGCTGGTGGAGCGGCTGCTCTGGAGCGCCTCCGCGGCGCAGGCGGCCTTCCTCCTGCCGGGCCGCGACGGAGAGCTCGAGTGCCGGCTCGAGACCACGCCGACCGTCCCGGCCCTGGTCCAGCGCCTCGAGATCGTCGTGCGCGAGGCTCCGACGGCTGCCCTCCCGGTCGTGCGCTTCTACCGCCCTCGGGCCGGCTAGCGGTCGAAGACGAGGCGCGGACGCGGCGGACCTCGACGCTCCCGCACCGAGAACGGCGGGCGGCCCGCGAGGGACCGCCCGCCGTCACGCTCCCGCGGTCAGCGGATCGTCGTGCTCGCCGTGTCCGCGTTGCTGCGGATGGACGGGTCCGGCGTCTTCGTCGAGAACGCCGCCGCCAGCGCGGTCGCCGTGCCCGAGACGGCCGCCCTCACCGTGATCTTCTCCGACACGGTCCGCCCGTCCGCCAGGCCGGCCCGCTGGAACACCACGACGTTCCCGACCCTGGTGTACGAGCCGGTCGCCGAGACGAACTGCACACCCGCGGGCAGGACGACCTGCGAGAAGACCGACCCAGACGCAGCCGGACCGGCGTTCGTCGTGATGAGGGTGTAGGTGAGCGTCCTCCCCTTCACCGCCGAGGCCGGCCCGGAGAGGTCGACGCGCAGATCGGCCTTCGTCGCGACCTGCTTCGGCGAGACCGTCAGCGTGCTCGTCGCCCGAGCCGTGCCCGCCGAGTTCGCGGCCTGGATGCTGAAGGTGGTGGTCCCGGCCGTGGTCGGCGTCCCGGAGAGGCGCCCGGTCGCGTCGAGGGTGAGTCCGGCGGGCAGTGCGCCGGAGACCAGGGAGACCGACGGAGCGGGCGTGCCGCTCACCGCGTAGCGGAAGTCGTAGGCCGAGCCGACGACGCCGGCCGCGACCGTCCCGGAGAGGGTCGGCGCGACCGTCGGCGACGAGACGGTGACGGTGCTGGTGGTCTCCGCGGAGGCGGTGCCGGCGCGGGCCGCCAGCGTGAACGTGAAGGTGCCCGGCGCGGACGGAGTCCCGGTCAGGCGCCCGGCCGGAGTCAGGGTGAGGCCGGACGGGAGCGCACCGGAGGAGACGGCCACCGACGGCGCGGGGAAGCCGGAGACGGTGTAGCCGAAGTCGTAGGGGGTGCCGACGACGCCCGGCCCGGGGGTGCCGGAGATCGCCGGTGCAGCGGCGGCGGGGGAGACGACGACGGTGCTGGTGGTCTCCGCGCTCCCCGCAGCGTTCGAGGCCCGCAGGGTGAAGGTGGAGCGTCCGTCGGCGGTCGGCGTCCCGGTCAGGCCGCCACGATCATCGAGGCTCAGGCCGGCGGGGAGCGTTCCGGAGACGAGCGAGACCGTCGGCGCCGGTGTGCCCGTCACGCTGTAGTCGAAGTCGTACGGGGTGCCCACCGTCGCGGCGGGCGGGTCGCCGGCCAGGGTCGGCGCGACCGTCGTCTCCGCCACGGCGAACGAGTGCGGGGCCCCGACGGTGGCGCCGAAGGGGTTCCGCGCGGAGACGGCGAAGGTGGACGTGCCCGCGGTCGTCGGCGTGCCGGAGAGGACCCCGGACGCGCTGAGGGACAGGCCGTCGGGGAGGGAGCCGGAGGCGACCGCGAACGAGGCGGAGCGGTCGGCTGCGAAGGTGTACGAGGCGGCCGCTCCGAGCGGCCCGGACGCGGGAGGAGCATCCGCCGTCAGGACCGGACGCGGGCCCCGGGCGAGCACGTGATCGGGTCCGGCTGCGAGAGCCGTCGTGCCGGCGAGGCCGGCGGGTGACTGCAGCTGCCCGCCCGAGCTCCGGCCCCAGCCGACGATCGTGCCGTCGCCCTTCAGCGCGAGGCTGTAGTCGGACGCGGCGGCGATCGCCACGACCCCGGACAGGCCTTCCGGCACCGTGGTCTGGCCGTAGTCGACGACGACCGAGTCGGAGCTCGCGCCCCAGGCGACGACGGTGCCGTCCTCCTTCAGCGCGAGGCTGTGGGTCTCTCCCGCCGCGACGGCCACCACGCCCTCGAGCCCCGCGGGGACGTCGGTCTGCCCGTAGAGGTCCCAGCCCCAGGCGACCACCCTCCCGCCGGACACGGCGAGGCTGTGGCGCTGGCCCGCGGCGATGGCCGTGACGCCTCCGAGGCCGGCCGGGACCAGGCCCTCGCCCAGCCCGTTGCTGCCCCACGACGTGACGGTGCCGTCGTTGCCGAGCGCGAGGCTGTTGTCGCGGGAGGACGAGATCGCGACGATCCCGGTCAGCGCGGCACTCCTCGACACCTGCCCGTCGCCGTCGTAGCCCCAGGAGACGACGGTCCCGTCGCTCTTCAGCGCATGGCTGCTGTAGTCGCCGGCGGAGACCGCGACGACCCCCGTGAGACCGTCGGGGACGCTGGTCTGCCCGTACGACCCGCGGCCCCAGGCGACGACCCCGCCGTCGCCTTTCGCGGCGAGGCTGTGGGTCCGGCCCGCGGCGAGGGAGAGGACGCCCTCGACCCCGGCCGGGACCGTGGTCTTCCCGTCGGTGCCGCTTCCCCAGGCCGCCACCCCGAGGACAGGGGCGGACGGAGCGGCGACCGCCGCGAGAGGAACGGCGGTGCCGACGAGGAGCGCGACGGCCGCGGTCAACCCGAGCAGACCCCGCCGGAGCCGCCGCGCCGCTCCTGGATCCCGCGGCTGCGACGTGCCGTCCTGGACGGCGGGCGGACGAGGGACGGTGCTGGAGCGCATGTGCTGCCTTCGATCGGGACGGCCCTCATCGGCCGTCCTCGAACCGTGGCACGGCCGTCCCGCCGCTGACAATGTCCTCTAGCGGCCCTGTCCGGAAGAGGGCGCCGCGGAGCTCCGCGGAGGGGACGTAGGCCCGGTCTCACTGCGGCCGAGCGCTCCCGCCGCGGGCCCGTGACGGTCAGCGCATCCCGAGGGACGCCGTCGCGTCCGGACCGCTCAGCGGGGTCGGAACGGGGACCCCGGCTCTCCCGCGTACGGGGCGTCCGCCTGGTCGAAGTCCCAGCGGCCCGCGGTGGACGGGCGGACGACGGGGGTCTTCGTCGGGGTCGGCGTCGCCGACGGCGCCGGCGCGGCGGCCAGCCCGGCGTGCCAGCGGAAGATCGCGTCGATGCCGTCCTGGTTCACCCACGACGGTGCGTTGTGGCCGAGCGCGTGCGTCCGGACGGTCGCCTCCCTGGCCGTGGCCGTCGCCTTCTTCACGAGGGCGAGCCCGTGCAGTGCCGGCGGCACGCTCGGGTCCGGGTGGGCCGTGTCGGACACCACCGCGCGGATGTTCGCGCCGGCCCAGGCGGAGGCGGGCAGCCGCTTCGGGTTGTGGGAGTCGATCTGAGCGGTGCTGCCGCCGAAGGCACCGCCGATCGAGAAGCGGCCCCGCGTCGTGCGGTCGTGGGTGTCGCGGAGGTCGTAGACGCCGTTGACCAGGTAGACGCCGTTGATGCCGGGGAAGACCCGCGCGCCGTAGTCCTCGCAGGCGAGCGCGCCGCCGGCCGACATCGCCCAGAGGTAGCTGGCGGCGATCGGGAACTGGCCGGAGAGGTAGGCGTAGCCGTTCCGCTGGTGCTTCTGCGCGGTGTCGTTGGTCCAGATCGTTCCGCCGAGCGTCTGGCAGATCGCGATGGCGCCCCGCTCGACGGCGAGCTCGGCCGGGTACGCGAAGACGCTGGACAGCGAGGTGTGGTCGGCCTGCGCGGAGTGGATGAACCAGATCACCGGTACCGCCGCGGCCTGCCGCGGCTTCACCGTCTGCGGCACGAAGATCCGCGCGAGGTCGCCCGCGATCGAGACCGTGAGGACGTCGTAGAGCACGCCGCGGTTCTTCGTCCTCACGTTGATCGTGCGGGTCCTCTCCCCGGGCAGGCCGGGCACGGGGGAGGCGGAGGCGGAGGCGGCCGGGAGCGTCGCCGCGCCCAGAGCGAGAGCACCCGTGAGGGCGCCGCCGATGACGGCGCGCCGCCGGAGGCCGGGAGTTCGAGAGGGGGGTACTGCTGAATCGTCGGGGGACACGGGGGCTCCTCGTGCAGGGACCGCGAACCGACGAGGTCGGCGGAGCGGTCCGGGTCGGCGGGGGGTGTGCCTGCAACGCTAGCCGGAGGACCGGCCGGACGACCCGTCGATGCGCGCCAGTCGCGGGACGGCGGAGGGACGACGCCGCACGGACGGAACGGTCGGCGGCTCGGCGACCGCATCGGCGGCGGATCGAGGCGCTCAGGAGGCGAAGGAGAGGCCCGTTCCTGATCGTCCGCCCCGCCGGTTCCGACCCTTTCGCCCCGTTCGGGAGCACTTCCCCGCACCGGTCTGGCCCCCCGGTGTGAAGGCTCCCAGGTTCCTCGCGCTCGTCGGCGGACCGGTGCCAGCGTGAAGGGACCGAGAAGCAGAAGGAGAAACGACCATGACTCTTCGACGAACTCTTGCCACCCTCGCCCTCACGGGCGCCATCGCCTCCGTCGGCGTCGTCGCTGTCGCGACGCCCGCCTCCGCGGCCGAGGTCGCGAACGGACAGTACGTGAGCGCCGGGAACTACGCGTGCGGAGCCCAGGAGGTGGCCACCGGCGCCACCCTCGGACCCGAGGGCGTCCTGCGCCAGCGCGCTCTCGTCTTCCGCAACTGCGGGTCGAGCACGGTCGAGCGCAAGGCCGACATCATCGCCGACTTCGACGGCAGCTGCTACTCCGTGGCGCCGGGCAAGGCCCGAGTCCTCGACGCGCTGTTCGTGGCGGCGGGACGCAACACCTACCGCGCGTCCAAGGCCTGCTGAGGTCGCGTGCTCCGCCGGAGGGGCGGGTCGGGGACATCCCCGGCCCGCCCCTCCAGCTGTCCGGAACGACCACGCCGTCCGAGCCGTCCTCCCGTCGACCCGCCCGAGCATCACTCCAGCACAGGCCCCAGCTCCGCCAGGACCTCCGCGACCCGGGCCCGCGCCCGTGCACCGAGCCCGCGGACCGGACGCGGGAGGCAGCGCGCCTCGGCGAGACCGAGCTGCTCCGCCATCGCTGCGACCACGCGGTAGCTGCCGCCGTGCTCCGCGAAGAGGTCCCAGACGGGCTGCAGGCGTGCCGATCCCGCGATCGCGGCCGCCTCATCGCCCGACTGCGCCGCCCGGGCGATCGACAGCGCCGTCCGCGGGAAGATGCCGCCGATCACCGAGTACCAGGCGTCGCAGCCGCCGAGCAGCCCGCGCGCACCCGCGGCGTCCCCCGAGACCCCGACGGTGACCCCCTCCGGCACCCGCGCCCGGATCTCGCTGACGCGCGCCGCCGCGGCGCCCGGTCCCTCCGGCACGCCGGGGATCTTGAGGGAGGCGACCTGCGGCAGCCGGGCGACGGCCCCGTAGAGGTCGTCGGAGAAGGAGAAGCGCGTCGTCCCGGGGTTGTCGTACACGACGAGCGGCACCGAGAGCTGAGCCGTCACGTCTTCGTAGAGCCCCAGCACGTCCTCGTCCGTCAGCGGCTGGTAGCCGAGCGGCGCCAGGAGCACCGCGCTCGCTCCGGCGCTCTGCGCGTCCTCGGCGAGCGCCAGCACCTGCGAGGTGCGCAGCGCCCCGATCCCGACCACGACCGGCACCGGGCCGGCGCCGCGGACGGCGATCTCGGCGGCGCGCCGGCGCTCGCCGCGGTCCAGGTACGGAGCCGAGCCGGTCGAGCCCAGGGCGCCGATCGAGTCGACTCCCGCCCGCGCGAGCCGCTCGACGAGAGCGGCGAACGACCGCTCGTCGATGCTGTCGTCGCGGAGCGGTGTGAGGGGGAAGGCGCTGAGTCCGGTGAGCACGTCGGTCCGTTCGCTGAGGGCGGGAGGGGCCCGGACAGTCTCCCCGGCGGCAGGGGCCCGGTCGAGGCTAGAACCGCCGGGGGCCGGGGGACCAGCCGTCACTCCGCGTCGAGCACCACTCGGGAGTGGAGTCCGAGCCGGTCGAGGAACGCCTCGTCGTGGCTGACGACGACCAGGCCGCCCCGCCAGGCGGCGAGAACGTCGACGAGGTGGTCGGTCGTGGCGAGATCGAGGTCGTTCGTCGGCTCGTCGAGCACGAGCAGCTGCGGAGCCGGCTGCGCCAGCACGAGCCCGGCGAGCGCGACGCGGAACCGCTCGCCGCCCGAGAGCGACGCGATCCTCCGATCGACCACGTCGCCGCGCACCAGGAGCCGCGCGAGGGCGTTCCGCAGCTCGACCGCAGGACGATCCGGCGCGGCCCGGGAGACGTGCTCCCGCACGGTGGCCTCCTCGTCGAGGAGTCCCTCGCGGCGCTGGGGGAGCCAGCCGACCCGCTCCGTCAGCGCTCGGGCCGTGGTGCCGGCGAGCGGATGCTCCCGCGCACCCGGCGCCCCGACGAGGTGCTCGAGCAGGGTCGTCTTCCCCGTCCCGTTCGCGCCGACCACGGCGATCCGCTCCGGCCCCTGGAGCACCGTCGTCCGGCCGCGCACCGTCACCTCCGCCAGCCGGCGCCCGGCCGCGACCCCGGGGTCCGGCAGGTCGAGGCGGACCCGGTCGTCGTCCCGGACTGCTCGCGACGCTGCGTCGACCTGCTCGCGCGCCCGCGCCTCCGCGGCCCCGTGCCCGGAGCGCAGCCGTCCCGCGGTCGCCTCGGCTCGTCCTCTCCGCGCGTTCGCGAGGATCGCGGGCATCGACTCCGCCGATCGCGCCCCCGCCCGCGCGCGGCGGGCGATGGTCGTCTCGGCCTCGATGCGCTGCCGCCGCTCGGCGCGGAGAAGCCGGTCGGCGTCGCGCAGATCGCGCTCCGCGGCCGCCTGCTCGAGGGCGAGCCGCTCCTCGAACGCCGAGAACGTCCCGCCGGAGGTGCGGACCGCCCCGTCGCGCAGCTCCGCGATCTCGTCGACGTGCTCGAGCAGCTCCCGGTCGTGGCTGACGAGCACGAGCGTCCCGCGCCACCGGTCGACCAGGTCGAGCAGAAGCCCTCGGGAGCGCCGGTCGAGGTCGTTCGTCGGCTCGTCGAGCACGGCGATCGGCCGACCGCGCAGCCGGACGCCGGTCACGGCCGTGAGGACGGCCTGCCCTCCGGAGAGGGTCGCGACCGGCCGCAGCAGGTCCGCCGCCTCCAGGTCGAGACCGGCGTCGCCGAGTGCGGCGAGCGCTCGGGCCTCGAGGTCCCAGTCGTCCGCGAGCACCTCGAAGTGCCGCGGATCCGCGTCGCCGCGGAGGATCGCGTGCAGAGCGTCCAGGCGATGCCGGATCCCGAGGAGATCGGCGACGGTGTCGTCGGGCCCTCGCCGGAGGCGCTGGGGCAGCAGGTCGACGGGTCCCGTCGTCGAGACGCTCCCGGCGGTGGGGGAGAGGCCGCCGGTGACGAGGCGGACGAGGGTCGACTTGCCGGCGCCGTTCGCGCCGACGAGACCGGTGCGCCCGCGTCCGAACGCAGCGGTGACGCGGTCGAGGACGACGGAGCCGTCGGGCCAGGCGAACGTGCAGTCGTGGAGGACGACGGCGGGCGGGGTGGTGCGGGACGAGGAGGGCACGGTGCTCCAGTGGTCGGTGTCGGCGCACGACGACCACCGGGCTCCGAGGGAGCAGGGGCTCGCCCCTGAGGGGCGGGCACGGGGGACGTCAGTGCGAGAGCAGCTGCTGCGTCGTGGACGCAGTACCGGTGCTGGAGCGCAAGAGTCCGTCTTCCGTGCGGGGGGCCCCCGTGACCGCGAGCCGCTGGATCGGCCGGTGTGGCGGCCGCACCGACGTCGCGGCTCGCGACGAGGTACCCGACGACCGTACGTGCCCGTCGATACACGCGCAACCGTGACCGACTGCTCGTCCGCGGCCTGCGTCCGTCGGCGCCGTCGCGCGGCTCGCGGCGGACGGCTCTCCACCCACGGCGGGACGGCCGGACCGCCCTGGTATGCACGCTGCTGCCCACCGGTCGAGGGGGTCGCCGGCGGGCCCTCCCGTCGCCGGGCCCTCACTACGCTGAGCCCATGGTGACCATTCGCGACGTCGCGGCCGATGCGGGGGTGGCCCGCAGCACGGTGTCCTACGTGCTCTCCGGCAACAAGAAGCTCCCGGAGGCGACCCGCCTGCGCGTGCTCGCGAGCGTGGAGCGGCTCGGCTACCGGCCCGACCCGATGGCGCGGGCCCTGGCGCTGCGGCGCACGAACATCCTCGGCTTCTTCGCCTCCGTCGATCCGGAATCGCGGCAGACCGATGTCGACGTCTTCATGCGCTTCGTGCGGGCGGCGATGTACGCGGCCCGCGCCCGCGGCTTCGACCTGCTGATGATGGGCACGGGCGAGGGGGAGCTCGCGCGCGACGTCCTCGCCGATGCGCTCGTCGTGATGGACATCCGCCGGGACGACCCCCGGCTGCCGGTCCTCGCGAGCATCGGCCTGCCGACCGCGCTGGTCGGCTACCCGGGCGAGGGCAGCCCGTTCAGCGCGATCGACCTCGACTTCGACGGCGCGGCGCGGGTCGCCGTCGACCACCTCGCCGACCTCGGGCACGTCGAGATCGCGGTCCTCGGGATGGGCCCCGACGCCTACGAGAGCGGCTACGCCTTCGCCCTGCGGTTCCGCGAGGGCTTCCTCGACCAGTGCCGCCTGCGCGGCGTGCGGGGCGCCGTCATCCCCAGCACCGACGACGTCGACGACTGGTTCGAGCAGGCGCAGGAGCAGCTCCCCGGCCTGAGCGCCGTGGTCACGCACGGGCCGGGCGTGCTCGAGCCGTTCCTGCAGCGCCTCAGCGGCCTGGGCCTGCGCGTCCCGGAGGACTGCTCGATCATGACCATCGCCCCGGAGGCGGTGATGCGGCACGCCGACCAGCCGGTCACCGTGGTGGATCTGCCCGGCGACGAGATGGTCTCGCGGGCGGTCGACCTGGTGCTCGACGAGCTCGCCGGCACCGCGACTCCGGGAGTGACGGAGCTGCTGCCCGCGGTGGTCGTGGACCTCGGCACCACCGCGCCCTTCTCGCCGGGCACCAGCCGGGGCGTCGTCCCCTCGTGGAGGCGGGCGCGCGGCTGACGTCGACCGGGTCGCCCGGGGCGTTCCCCGGGCGATCGGTGAACCGGTTCTCCGAAATCTATTGAACCGGTTCTCCGACTCGGTTAGGCTCGCCACGACTTCCGGACGGACCGCCCCAGCGGGCGCCCCGGAGGGTTTTCCCGGCGCGAGCGCTCCGCTCGTTCCGACCGTATTCAGAGAGGAATACCGTGAAGAACAGCATCCGACGGGCCGCAGGCGCCGCCTCCCTCGTCCTCATCGCCGGAGTCGCCCTCAGCGCGTGCAGCGCACAGGGAGCGGGCGACGACTCGTCGAAGTCGCTCACTCTCTGGGACAGCTTCACCCAGTACGACGCGTCCTCCCCCTACGGCCAGCTCCTGGCCGGCTGCGAGGCCTCGACCGGGATCACCCTCGAGCGCACCTCCGACCCCGACCTCACCACCAAGCTCCTGCAGTCGGCCGCGTCGAAGACGACGCCGAACCTGGTCGTCCTCGACAACCCCAACGTCGCGAAGTTCGCCGACACCGGCCTGCTCGTCGACAACGCCGCCTCCGGGCTCGACACCAGCGACGTCCTCCCGAACGTGCTCGCCGCCGGCCAGCTGGACGGGAAGACCTACGGCTCGTCGATCGGCTCGAACACCCTCGCGCTCTTCTACAACAAGGCGCTCTTCGAGGCCGCCGGCGTCACTCCGCCGACGACCTGGGACGAGCTGACCACCGCCGCGAAGGCCCTCACCGCGGGCGACGTCACCGGGCTCGGCTTCTCCGCTATCGGCACCGAGGAGGGCACCTTCCAGTTCCTGCCCTTCTTCTGGGGCTCCGGTGCGACCCTCGAGGACATCTCCTCCGACGACGCCGTCTCGGCGCTCGCGCTCTGGACCGACCTGGTGAAGAGCGGCTCGGCCTCGCAGGCGAACGTCAACGCCAACCAGCAGGACGTCCGCGACCAGTTCCTCGCGGGCAAGCTCGGAATGATGGTCAACGGCACCTGGCAGCTCTCCGCCCTCGACGAGGCGGGCATCGACTACGGCGTCGTGCCGATCCCGGCGAAGGACGGGGGAGCGGCACCGAGCCCGCTCGGCGGCGAGTTCGTCGAGGTGGTCGCCTCCGACGCCGCGAAGCAGACCCTCGCCACGGAGTTCGCGCAGTGCGTCATCCAGCCCGACAGCCTGAAGGCCTGGGCGGCCGGCCAGTCGTACATCATGCCGTACGCCGACGCGGCCGCCGAGCAGGCGACCGAGGACCCCGCGCTCCAGCCGTGGGTCGAGGCCATCTCGGTCGCGCAGGGACGCACCAGCGACCTCGGCGTCGCCTACCCGGACACCTCGAAGGCGCTCTGGACCGCGATCCAGGAGTCGCTGACCGGCTCGAAGACGCCGCAGGCGGCCCTCGACGACGCCGCGGCGAGCCTGAAGTAGCGGCCGCATGACCGACCCCGCCGTGCTCACGGCGCCGGTCGCGGGCGGGGCGGCCACCAGGCCGCCCGCCCGCCGCCGACCCCGCTCCCACCTCCGCCTCGCCGCCGCCGCGTTCATGGCGCCCGTGGTGATCTTCCTCGCCGTCTTCTTCGTCTACCCGATCATCCGCGGCGTCGTCCTCAGCCTCCAGGACTTCGGACCGTCGTCCTTCGTGACCGGGATCGCCCCCTTCGTCGGCTTCGACAACTACGTCACGGTCGTCACCGATCCGATCTTCGCGAGCATCGCCTGGCACACCGTGGTCTTCACCGTGGTCTCGCTGGTGGGCCAGTTCACGATCGGCATGGCCCTGGCGCTGTTCTTCAGCCGCCGGTTCCCGCTCTCGGCGACGTTCCGCTCCCTCATCCTGCTGCCGTGGCTCCTGCCGCTGATCGTCTCGGCGACGGCCTGGCGCTGGATCTTCGACCAGCAGTTCGGCATCCTGAACGCCGCGATCGGCACGCCGGTCGGCTGGCTGACCGATCCGTCCGTCTCGCTGTGGGCGGTCATCATCGCCAACATCTGGCTGGGCATCCCGTTCAACATGGTGCTGCTGCACGGAGGCCTGCAGGGCATCCCCGAGAGCCTCTACGAGGCCGCGGCACTGGACGGCGCCTCGCGCTGGCGGTCCTTCTGGAGCATCACCTGGCCGCTGCTGCGACCGGTGACCTCCGTCACGCTCCTCCTCGGCCTCGTCTACACGATCAAGGTGTTCGACGTCATCTGGATCCTCACCAAGGGAGGCCCGGCCAACAGCTCGCACACCCTCGCGACCTGGGCCTACGAGCAGTCCTTCACCGACCTGCAGTTCGGAGTCGGTGCGGCGGCCGGCCAGATCCTCGTGATCGTCGCCCTCGTCTTCGGCGTGATCTACATCCGCGCCCAGCGCAAGGAGGACCTCGGATGAACCGGCACACCACAGGGCTGCGCCGCGGGATCGACGTGGTCATCGCGATCGTGCTCTGCGGCTTCCTCCTCTTCCCGCTCTACTGGATGGTCAACGTCTCGCTGACCAAGCCGCAGAACCTGATCCAGACCCCGCCGAGCCTGTTCCCCGGCGACCCGACCCTCGACGGGTACGTGCAGGCGTTCTCGACGCAGCTGCCGAACCTCATCACGAGCCTCGTGATCTCGATCGGCTGCGTGATCCTGACGCTGGCGATCGCCCTGCCCGCCGCTTTCGCGATGGCGAAGTTCCGGGTGCGGGGGACCGGCGTCGTGATGTTCGTGTTCCTCCTCGCCCAGATGATCCCCGGGATCGTCCTGGTCACCGCGCTGTTCGCGATCTACAACGCGCTGGGGCTGCTCAACACCTATCCGGGCCTGATCCTCGCCGACGCGACCGCCTCCGTGCCGTTCGCGGTGATCATCCTCCGGGCCTTCATGCTCGGCATCCCAGACGAGCTGATCGAGGCCGCGCGGATCGACGGTGCGAGCAACTGGCGCTCCTTCGTCTCGATCGTCATCCCGCTGAGCCGGAACTCGATCGTGACCGCGGGCCTGTTCTCGTTCCTGTTCGCCTGGGCCGACTTCCTCAACGCGAACTCGCTCACCTCGGGCAACAGCATCGTGCCGTTCACCCTCGGCCTCTACCGCTACATCGGATCGACCACCACCAACTGGAACGGGATCATGGCGACCGCCGTGATCGCCTCCATCCCGGCCGCCGTGCTGCTGATCGTGGCCCAGCGCTACGTCGCCGCCGGGGTCACCGCCGGCGCGGTCAAGGACTGAGCGCCGTGCCCGACTCGAGGAAGCAGGAGCACATGGACACCGACGCGTTCGCGCTCGAGGGGGACCGCCTCGTCTGGCGCGGCGACGGCGAGACCGTCGTCGTCGAGCCGTGGGGGAGGGACAGCGTCCGGGTCCGCGCCCGCCGGTCCGGGGAGGTCCTCGACACCGACTGGGCGCTGATCGCCCCCGAGCGCCACGCGCCGGAGGTCTCGATCGAGGGACCGCGGGCGACGCTGCGCGCCGGCGGCATCACCGTCGTCCTCGAGCAGCAGGAGGGCTACGGGTACCAGACCGGCTACCACGAGCTCTCCTGCTCCCTCTCCTTCTACGACCGTCGGGGGGAGCTGCTCTTCCGAGAGCTCGGGAGCGGGGGAGCGCTCAAGCTGCGCGCCCGCGAGCAGCGTCCGCACCTGGGCGGCGACTTCCGGCTGACCGCGCTGTTCGAGACGTCCCCCGACGAGAAGCTGTACGGGATGGGGCAGTACCAGCAGGACATCCTCGATCTGAAGGGCTGCACGCTCGAGCTCGCGCACCGCAACTCCCAGTCGAGCGTCCCGTTCGTGCTGTCGAGCCGCGGCTACGGGTTCCTCTGGCACAACCCCGCGATCGGCCGCGCGACTTTCGCAGCCAACCGCACGGAGTGGTCCGCCGAGTCCTCCCAGCAGCTCGACTACTGGGTGACCGCGGGGGAGACCCCGGCCGACATCACCCGGGCCTACGCCGACGCGACCGGGCACGTCCCGATGATGCCCGAGCACGGCCTCGGCTTCTGGCAGTGCAAGCTGCGCTACTGGAACCAGGAGCAGCTGCTCGAGGTCGCCCGCGAGCACCGGCGCCGCGGCCTGCCGATGGACGTGATCGTGGCCGACTTCTTCCACTGGCCGCACATGGGCGACTTCCGCTTCGAGGAGGAGTTCTGGCCGGATCCGTCCGCCATGGTCGCCGAGCTGCGCGAGCTCGGGATCGAGCTGATGGTCTCGGTCTGGCCGCAGGTGTCGGTCGAGTCCGAGAACTACATCGCGATGAAGAAGGGGAACCTCCTCGTCAAGGCCGAGCGGGGCCTGGACCTGCACATGCAGTTCGAGGGTCCGAGCGCGTTCTACGACGCGACGAGCCCCGCCGCCCGGAGGTTCGTCTGGGAGGCGTGCCGGCGCAACTACGGCGAGCACGGGATCCGGCTCTTCTGGCTCGACGAGGCCGAGCCCGAGTACGGCGTCTACGACTTCGACAACTACCGCTACGCCGCCGGCCCCGCCGTCCAGGTCGGCAACCTCTACCCGCAGGCGTTCTCCCGCGGCTTCTTCGAGGGGCAGAGCGAGGGCGGGGAGACCGCGATCGTCAACCTCGTCCGCACCGCGTGGGCGGGCAGCCAGCGCTACGGTGCGCTCGTGTGGTCGGGCGACATCCACTCGACCTTCGCAGACCTGCGCCACCAGATCACGGCCGGCATCCACATGGGCGTCGCGGGGATCCCGTGGTTCACGACCGACATCGGAGGATTCGCCGGGGGAGACCCGTCGGATCCGGAGTTCCGTGAGCTCCTCGTGCGCTGGTTCCAGTTCGGCGCGTTCAGCCCGGTGATGCGCCTCCACGGCGACCGCGCGCCGTCGGCCCCGGTCACGGCCGCCGACGGGACCCGCCGCGCCGCGACCGGAGCCGCGAACGAGGTGTGGAGCTTCGGCGAGGAGGCCACGCCGATCCTCACCCGCCTGCTGCATCTGCGCGAGACCCTGCGCCCCTACACGCGCGAGGCGATGCGGGAGGCGCACGAGCTGGGCCAGCCCGTGCTGCGCGCGGTGTTCCACGAGTTCCCGGGGGACCCGGAGGCCTGGGATCTGGCCGACCAGTACCTCTTCGGCTCGGACCTGCTGGTGGCTCCGGTCACGCACGCCGGAGCCGTCTCCCGACGGGTCTACCTGCCCGCCGGGGCGCGCTGGACGGAGCTCTCGACGGGCGCCGAGCACGAGGGCGGGCAGTGGATCGTCGCCGACGCGCCGCTGGCCGTCATCCCGGTCTTCGCGCGCGACGGCCGGCAGGCGCACCTCGTCGGGCAGCTCTGAGCGGAGGCTCCCCGCTGACCGGAGGGTTCCGCCGCGAGGAGCGCCCCCGCGTCAGCCCGTCCCCGCGAGCCAGAAGTCGACCGCGTCGGGGGACGGGCGCCCGGCGACCCGGACGACGTCGCCGAACTCGAGCACGCTGTCCGGATCCTCCTGGACGGCCGGCCACCGCTCGCGGCCGGCGGCGTCCGGATCGCCGTGGGAGACGAACGCGAGCCAGCGCGCGGTCATCTCCTGCTCGAGCCGGCGGTCGACGTCCGTGTAGTCGGCGTCGCCGTCCGCCCCGAGGTTCCCGTACGCGTACATCACCTCGGCGCCGTGGTACGCGCCGAACCGCTCGAGTCCGCTCTCCGGGGGAGTGCGCGTGAAGATGTAGGCGTGGACGCCCGCCCGCCCGGTCCGGGCGGCCGTCAGCGCCCAGAGCCGCATCGGGGCGGTCATCGTCCGGTCGCTGTCGGCGCGCAGCCGGGAGTCGACGACCTGGTCCTCGACGGCACCCGGGTACAGCGCGAGGAATCGGTCCGCGTCGTCTCCGTGCTCCCGGCGCACCTCCTGCTCGTAGGCGTCCGGATCCGGGTCGACGCCTCCCAGCAGATCGAGCGAGGTCTCGTCGGAGTTACTGCCGAGCAGGAGGGGGACGTCGTTCTGCCGACCGGCCTCGTAGACGGCGAGCGGCGTGTCGGGGAGGACGACGCCGTCGATCGAGGGCCACCAGTGCTGCGAGAGGCCCGCGGCGGCCGCGACGATGCGCTCGGCCGGCAGGGCTCTCATCTCGGCGAGGCTCGCCCCGCCGAGGGCCTCGCTCAGGCGCGCAGCCGCCTCCCGTGCGGTGGCGGCGTCGTCGTAGAGGTCGCCGGCCTCGCGATCTCCCGCCGACCCCAGGCATCCTCCGCTCTCCCCGATGATCCCGTGGAGGAGGCCGGCCGCGAGGGGCGAGGCCCCGAGGATGCAGGCGCTGCCGGAGCCGGCGGACTGGCCGGCGACCGTCACCCGCCCCGGGTCCCCGCCGAAAGCGGCGATGTTGTCCTGCACCCACTGCAGAGCGGCGACCTGGTCGAGCAGTCCCTGATTCCCCGGGGTGCCGCCGCCGAGCACATCACCGGCGAGGAAACCGAGGACGCCCAGACGGTAGGCGACGGTGACGACCACCGCGCCCCGGGAGGCGAGCGCCGCGCCGTCGTAGGCGGGGAGGGCGCCGGACCCCGAGACGAACGCGCCGCCGTGGAGGTAGACGAGGACCGGGCTGGAGTCGCCCGCCCCGCCGGCCGGCGTCCAGATGTTCAGGCGGAGGCTGTCCTCGTCCGTCGCGTACCCGCCGAGGAGCGTCTCCTCCAGCGGCAGGTCGAGCACGCGGGTCGCCGCTCGGGAGAGGAACGTCGGCTCCGGCTGAACGGCGGAGGGGCCGAAGTCGTCGGCCACGAGGGTCGCCGACCGCTGCGGGGCCGGCCGGGGCGCCTCCCAACGCAGCGGGCCGACCGGGGGAGCGGCGTAGGGGATCCCCGCGAAGGCGTCGACCCCGGCCGCGGCGTCGTGCACACCGACGACGTCGCCCTGCCGGGTCGTGACCGGGGCGGTGTGCGGACCGGCGAGCGTCCGCGTCGCCGGGAGAGGACCCGCGGCGAGCGCGACGGCTCCGACGAGCCCTGCGGACGCGACCCAGGCCGCCGTACGCAGCATCCAGTGCCGGTGCCGCCAGCTCCTCGAGACGGCCGCGATCAGGACCGCGGCCGCCGCGACGACGAGCCACCCCCACCACTCCACCCGGTTCAGCCAGGCGAGGACCGCCCCGATGAGCACGACGGTCGCGGTCGGCAGCCACGGGGACCGTCGCCGTCGAGGTTCGGGCGTTTCAGTTTTCGATACAGTATGCATTGAAAACGAAACGTACTGATAAGGCCCATTCAGCGCAAGGATCCGAATAGGCTGGGGGCGTGGTCACAGGCGAGCAGGCTCCGGTCCGGCGGAGGAGCGAGACGCGACGACGTCTCCTCGCCGCGGCCGCCGAGCTCTTCGAGAGCACGGGCACCATCGGCCAGCGCGTCGAGGACATCTGCGCGCAGGCGGGCTTCACCCGCGGCGCGTTCTACTCGAACTTCGCCGGTGTCGACCAGCTCTTCCTCGCACTCCACGAGGAGCAGGCCGCGAGAGTGTGGGGGAGCCTGCAGGAGGCCCTCGACGTCCAGCTGCAGGAGGAGCACCGCGCGGCGACCCTCGACGGCGCCGTCCGCTCCCTCCTCGACGCGCTCCCGTCCAGCCGCGAGTGGTTCTCCCTGCGGTCGGTGCTCCTGGCACGCGCTGCCGCGGACCCGGAGTTCGCCGAGCGGATGATGATCGACGACGACCGCGTCTCGCGCGAGCTGGGCGAGCGCTTCGCCACCCTCGCGGCCGTGCACGGCCGCGTCCCCGCCGTCGAGTCCGCCGTCCTGGCGAAGGCGGTCGTCGCGGCGCACGTCGGGTCGGTGAGCCAGTGGCCCGTGGACACCAGCGCCGAACTCACGCAGCGCATGGTCGTCGCCGCGGTGATCCGAGGCCTCACCGTCGAAGCGCCCGGTCTGCCATCGGAGCGCGGCGGCGATCGATGACGTCCTGTCGCAGGAGCGTTGAGGGGAGCCGATCGCCATCCCTGCAGAACGGGACTTCGGTCGAACTGACATAATGTGCATTATCGGATAACGGTGGAAGGGCCGGACGGACCGGGACTGAGGCCGCCCGACGGTCCGGAACGTCATCAGCGGATCGGCGAAGGCTCCACCCACGCCTCGACGTCCTCGTACCAGCACGTCTCGGTCGGAGTGTCGAAGCGCGTGACCAGCCGCAGCTGCGGATCGACGGTCATCGTGCCGCGGACGCGGTCGTCGGCCTGGTGTCGAAGACGGATCACGGTGAGCGCGCCGTCGATCGACGCGCCGGTCATCCGGTACCCGTCGCTCGGCCGTCCCCAGACCGGCAGGTTCAGCGGGAAGGCCAGGCGGGCCGCCAGCGGCTCCGGCAGCAGCTGCCATCGGTCCAGCGGACGCTCCTCGCCCCCGGAGACGTACCGGCCGGTCGGGGCGTCGTACGCGTCGACCGTCCCGGTGCGCTCGTCGACGCAGGAGAACGACGCCTCGACGGGCCGCACCTCCAGTCGGTAGGTCTCGGTCCTCTCGGGCGTCCGCCGGAAGGCGCGGCACCGGAAGGGCGAGCGCCTCCTCCAGTTCGCCATCACCGCGACGGCGTCGAGGAGGATGCTCGTCTCGCCGTCCCTGTCGAAGTCGCCACGCCGCCCGGAGGCTGCCGATGTGCGGAACCCGTCGGCGCGGACGGACTCCCCCGATGCCGGTCCGCTGCCGTCCATCGGAGTCATCCGTCGAGGATCGCAGACCCGCGCGCCGGGGTCATTCCGCGAAGGCGATCAGGCGAAGTCGGAGATGTCGCCGACGAGGCGGGTGTTGTCCGCGGGGATCGGCTCGACGGCCGCCAGAGCGACCTGGGCCGCGAACTCCTGCACGTTGTAGAGCTTGCCGGCCGACTCGCGACGCGAGCTGATCGCGCCCGGGTTCGCGCGCTCCAGCAGGGTCGCGGTGATGGTGCCCTCGATCATGTCGCCCGAGACGACGACGAACTCGATCCCGCGCTCGGCGAGCTCACCGATCCGCTCGCGCAGGGCGTCCTCGCCGGCGCGCTTGGAGAGCGCGACGGGCTCGTACTCGGGCATCGTGGGCGTGGTCCGGATGAAGTGCGCCTGGTGGCTCGTGACGAACACGACACGGGAGCCCTCGGAGAGCAGCGGCAGCGCCGCGTCGAGCACGGCGACCTGCGAGTCGCGGTTGAGGACCATCGCGTAGTCCTCCCCCATGTTGCTCTCCATGCCGCCGGAGGCGTTCAGGACGAGCACGTCCAGTCCTCCGTACTCCTTCTCGATGCGGGAGAAGAGCTCGGCGCGCGAGTCGGCGTCGGTGAGATCGGCGCCGACGGCGATGGCGGTGCCGCCGGCCTCGACGATCTGCGCGACGAGCTTGTCGGCGCGCGGCGCCTTCGAGCGGTAGTTGACGACGACGCGGGCTCCGGCCTCGGCCAGGTAGCGGACCGTGTCGGCGCCGATGCCGCGGGACGACCCGGTGACGAGAGCGCGCTTGCCGTCGAAGGAGCCGGGGGCGAGGGGATTGGACACGGGTATTCCTCCAGAACGCCGGCTCGGAGACCGGATCGGGCACGATGACGGGCCACGGCCCGACGGAGGAGTCTACCAAGGGCCTCGAGATCGTCGGCGCACCCCCTCTCCCAGCCCTCGTCCGGGGGGCGTTGATAGCCTGGGAATGCTCGTCGAGGGGAAGGAGCACACAGCATGGACGCTGTCACCCAGTACGCGTGGATCCTCTGGCTCGCGCTGATCCTCATCTTCGTGATCGTCGAGATGATCACTCTCGAGTTCACGTTCCTGATGCTCGCCGTCGGCAGCATAGGCGGACTGCTGACCGGGCTGGTCGGGGCTCCCTTCTGGGTCCAGGTCCCCGTCGCGGCCGTCCTCGCCGCCCTCCTGCTGTTCTCCGTCCGTCCGCCGCTGCTGCGGCTGCTGAAGCGGGGCGGCGATCCCACCCCCAGCGGAGCGGACGCTCTCCTCGGGCTCTCCGGCAGCGTCGTCCTCGCCGGCCCCGGAGCCGGCCAGGTCAAGCTCGCCAACGGCGAGACCTGGACCGTCCGCCTGTCCCCGCTCGTCGAGGACCGCACACTCGGAGTCGGCGAGAGAGTCGTCGTCACCGCCATCGAGGGCGCGACCGCGGTCGTCGTCCCCGCCGAAAGGAGCACACCGTGACACCGTCCTCCGTCGTGACGATCGTCGTCGTCGCCGCCGTCGTCCTCTTCGCCCTGGTCGTCCTCTTCCGAGCGGTCCGCATCATCCCCCAGGCCACCGCCGGGGTCGTGGAGCGCCTCGGCAAGTACCACAAGACCCTGCTGCCGGGCCTCAATCTCGTCGTGCCGTTCATCGACCGGGTCCGCCCGCTGATCGATCTGCGCGAGCAGGTCGTCTCGTTCCCGCCCCAGCCCGTGATCACGGAGGACAACCTCGTCGTCTCGATCGACACGGTCGTCTACTTCCAGGTGACGGACGCCCGGGCGGCGACCTACGAGATCGCCAACTACCTCGGCGCGGTCGAGCAGCTGACCACCACCACGCTCCGCAACGTCGTCGGCGGCCTGAACCTCGAGGAGGCGCTGACCTCCCGCGACAACATCAACGGGCAGCTGCGCATCGTCCTCGACGAGGCCACCGGCAAGTGGGGCATCCGCGTCGGACGCGTGGAGCTCAAGGCCATCGACCCGCCCCTCTCCATCCAGGACTCGATGGAGAAGCAGATGCGCGCCGAGCGCGACCGTCGAGCCGTGATCCTCACCGCCGAGGGCACCAAGCAGTCCCAGATCCTGAACGCCGAGGGTCAGCGCCAGGCCGCGATCCTCGCTGCGGAGGGCCAGGCGAAGGCGGCGGTCCTGCGGGCCGAGGGTGAGGCCAAGGCGATCACCACCGTCTTCCACGCCATCCACGAGGGCCGCCCCGACAGCGAGCTCCTCGCGTACCAGTACCTCCAGACACTCCCCAAGATCGCCGAGGGCAGCGCGAACAAGCTCTGGGTCATCCCGAGCGAGCTCACCGAGGCGCTGAAGGGCATCGGAGGCGCGCTCGGCCAGCGCGGCCAGTCCGCCCCGGCGGTCCGCCCGCAGGATGCGGCACCCCCGTCGGCGCCTGCGGCGTCCGCGCCTGCCGCATCCGGGTCCGTCGGCTCCACTCCTGTCGAGCCCGGATCCGACACGTCCGCCCCCGTGGCGCCCGCGACGACCGACGGAGCCCTCGGCTCGGCGCCCACTCCTCCGCCGCCGGCCGTCTAGCCGCGGACCCGGTCCGCGATGCGCACCCCTGAGCGACCCCTCGCCCTGAGCGGGCCGACCCCCCGGGTGATCGCGCATCGCGGATTCGGCCCGCAGGCCGAGGGCAACACGCTCGCCGCCTTCGAACGCGCCCTCGCCGCGGGTGCGGACCTCCTCGAGACGGACGCGCGCGCCTCCCTCGACGGGGTCGCCGTGCTCGTCCACGACGCCGAGGTGATCGACCGCTCCGGCCGCCGCCACGTCGTCGCCGCCACCCGGTGGGAGGAGCTCGCCGACCTCCGACTGGCGGGCGGCGCCCGGCTCGCCTCTCTCGAGCAGGCCCTCGCCGCACTCCCCTGCGCGCGCTTCAATGTCGACGTGAAGTCGCGGGACGCGATCGACCCGGTCGTCGCGGCGGTGTCCGGCGCCGCCGCCGCGGAGCGCGTCCTGATCACCTCGTTCTCCGAGATCCGTCGAGCAGCGGCCCTCCGCCGTCTTCCCGGCGCCGCGACCTCGGCGTCGGCGGTCCGCTTCGTCGTCGCCCTGGTCGCCGCCCACCTCGGCGCCGCCCTCCCCGTGCGTCTCGCTCTCCGCGGCATCGACGCGCTCCAGGTGCCCGAGCGCGCGCTCGGCCTCCGCGTCGCCGAGCCGCGGATCCTCGCCCGGCTGCGGGTGACCGGCTGCGAGATCCACCTATGGACCATCGACGATCCGGAGCGGATGGAGCAGCTCCTCGCGCTCGGGATCGACGGGCTCGTGACCGACCGCACCGACCTCGCCCGAGCGGCCGTCGTCGCCTTCCTCAGCGCCCGTCAGCCACGCCCTCAGGAACCGCGGAATACGCCTCCGACCTGAGGATTCTCTGGCAATGGCAGGGACGGGAAGACCACCTCCAGGTACGACGTTGACACTGGGGAAGCACAGCGAGAGGAGACCACACAATGGCAGATCGAAGCTTGCGAGGAATGCGGCTCGGATCCCAGAGCCTGCAGAGCGAAGAAGGCGTCGTCTTCTCCCCGCGATCGACGTACGAGTACCACTGCGCGAACTGCGGCCACGACACCGACATGGTGTTCTCGGCCGATGCGGAAGCACCGGAGACCTGGGAGTGCCGCTCCTGCGGTCACGAGGCCACTCTGATGGTGGACTCGAAGCCGGTCGTCGTGGACAAGGGCGAGCAGAAGGCTCCGCGCACCCACTGGGACATGCTGCTCGAGCGCCGGACCCGCGCGGAGCTGGAGGAGCTGCTCGAGGAGCGGCTCGCCTATCTGCACGCCAGGCGCGGCGAGCACAAGATCGGCGCGTAGCGCCGGTCAGCGGGAACGGCGTCGCGGCTCGCGCGTCCTGAGGACGAACGAGACCATGCCGATGAGACCGGCGGCCAGGAAGTACCAGCCGAGGTCTCGCGCCCACACCAGAGCCGGGGTCGTGGTGGAGCTGAGGGGGACCTCGTCCACCATGGCACCCGGCTCGAACCATGTCAGGGAATCGATCGTCGAGCCGTCCGGCCCGATGATCGCACTCGTCCCGACGGTCGAGATGTTGACCACGCTGCGCCCGGTCTCGATGGCCCGCAGGCGAGCGATCGCGAGCTGCTGGACGCTCTCGTCCGTCCGGCCGAAGTCGGCGTTGTTGGTCTGCCCGAGGATGACCTGGGCTCCCCCGTCGACCATCGCGTTCGTCAGCGCGTCGTCCGAGATGTCGAAGCAGATCGCGATGCCTGCGAGGACGCCGTTCACGTCGAAGACGTTGGGACGGGTGCCGATCGAGTAGTCGCGGCTCACCAGGTCGACCAGGTCCGGAGCGAACATCCGCCAGAACGCCCGGTCCGGCATGTACTCGGCGAACGGCACGGGATGCACCTTGTCGTAGACCTGCGTCGCCCCCTCCCCCGCCTTCCAGAGCAGCGAGCTGTTGTAGAAGACGTCGTCCGAGGGGTTCGTGATCGTGCCCACGATGAACGGCGCGTCCATCGTCCGGCTGAGGTAGTCGAGGACGGCGGCCGACTGGGCGTTCCGGGTCGGATCGATGTCGACGCCGTTCTCGGGCCACACCACCATGTCGACGTCCTGGTCGAGGATCGGCAGCGTCGCCGAGGTGTGGTCCTCGAGGATCTGCCCGCGGTAGCTCTGCGAGAAGAGGCCCGCATCGGAGTCGCCCTGGACGGCGGCGATCCGGGTCGTGCCCTCCGTCGGTGCCGGCCAGGCGGGGAACACCAGCGCCACGATCGCGAAGCCCGCGAGAGCGCTGACCCGGGCGGAGGCCGGGACGGACATCTCGCGGACGGCCTGCGCGAGCACGGCCGCGAGGAACGCCACCACGAAGCCGAGGCCGGCGAAGCCGATCCACGCCGCGAGACCGGCGAGCGGGCCGAGGGACTGCGAGATCGCGAGGCGGCCCCAGGCGAAGCCGCCGTAGGGCCAGACGCTGGTGATCGACTCGCGCCCGATCCAGAGCGCCGCCAGGAGGGCGGGGAGGCCGACCATCCGGCCGAGCGGTCCCGTCCAGACGCGGTGGCCGCGCGTGGAGACGACCGCCATCAGCCCCGCGGAGACCGCGAAGAAGATCGCCTGCAGGCCGGCGAGGGCCGCCCACGGGACCGGGCCGAGGTAGAGGGTCAGCCACTCGATGTGGACGCCCCAGAAGACCGCTCCGCCGACGAGACCGACGAGGCTCCCGCTCCAGAAGCCGCGCCCCGCCAGCGCGAACAGGATCACCGCGGCGCCCACGATCGCCAGCGGCCAGACATCGGAGTCGGGGAAGCCGCGGTCGAGCACGGCGCCGCCGAGGGCGGCGAGGGGCAGCGCCACCCACAGCGGAACGGTCCGCCCGTCGGGCGGAGGAGCGACCGGCGTCATGCGACGGTCGAGTACGCGACGATGCCGCGGCGGACCAGGTCGAGGGCGGTCCGGGCCGCGCGGCCGACCTTGCCCTCGGCGACGACGGAGAGCTGATCGAGGAGGTCGATGGTCTGCTTCGCCCAGCGCACGAAGTCGCCGGCGGCCATGTCGGACTCGCGGAGCACCATGTCGAGCGGCATGCCCTTGGCCCACATGTTCATCGACAGCGCCAGGCTCGTCGAGATCGGGTTGCTGCCCGGCAGCCGGTGCTCCCGCTCGACGTCGTCGAGCCGGGCCCACAGAAGCTGGGTCCTCTCCAGCGCCTCGGGGAACGCGCCGCGGGGCAGGAACTGCTCGCCGAGCGTCCCCTCCTCGCGTCGCGGCTCGAAGACCAGGCAGCACGCCATCGCCGCGAGGCCGGCCGGATCGAGCTCCGTCCACGCCTGCTTCCGGAGGCACTCGGCGACGAGCAGGTCCCGCTCCCCGTAGATCCGGCGGAGCGTGCGACCGTTGGGCGTCAGCGAGAGCTCGCCGACCTCGTCCCGGCGGAAGTAGCCGAGCTCGAGCAGCACGTCCGTGATGTGGTCGAAGATGCGGGCGACGGCGCCGGTGCGCGAGCGGATCTGGCGCTCGATCTCGTCGGTCTCGCGGCGCAGCTTCCACCAGCGCTCGGCCCAGCGCGCGTGCTGCTCGCGGTCGGAGCAGGCGTGGCACGGGTGCGCCTTCATCCGACGCCGCAGGCTCGTGAGCTGTCCCTGGCGCTTCTCGCGCTCGGCGTGGGAGGCCGACTCGCCGCGCACCGCGCCCCGGCGCTCGAGGTCGCCGATCTCACGGCGGATCGCCGCGTACTGCTCGAAGTCGCCCAGGTAGCACTGCATCGCCGTGACGTAGCCCGCCATCGACTCCTCCTGCTGGCGGACCCGGCGGGCGAGATCGACGACGGACCGGTCGGCCTGGAACTGCGCGAACGACGACTCGAGGATCTCGCGCGTGCGCACCCGCCCGAACTGCTCGATCAGGTTCGCGGCCATGTTGTAGCTGGGGCGGAAGCTGGAGTTGAGCGGGTAGGTCCGCCGGGAGGCGAGGGACGCGACCGCCTGAGGGTCCATCCCGCCGCGCCACTGGATCACCGAGTGGCCCTCGACGTCGATGCCGCGTCGGCCCGCCCGGCCGGTGAGCTGGGTGTACTCCCCCGGTGTGATCGGGACGCGCGCCTCGCCGTTGAACTTCTCGAGCTTCTCGAGGACGACCGTGCGGGCCGGCATGTTGATGCCGAGCGCGAGCGTCTCGGTCGCGAAGACCACGCGCACGAGCCGGCGCAGGAACAGCTCCTCGACGACCTCCTTGAAGGCGGGGAGCATCCCGGCGTGGTGCGCGGCGACGCCCCGCTGGAGTCCGTCGAGCCACTCCCAGTAGCCGAGCACCGCGAGGTCCTCGTCGCGGATCGTCCGGCACCGCTCCTCGACGATCGCGCGGATCTCGTCGCGCTCGTGGCGCTCGGTGAGGCGCACGCCCGACCGCAGCACCTGGCGCACGGCCTGGTCGCAGCCCGCACGGCTGAAGACGAAGAAGATCGCGGGGAGGAGGTTCTTGCCGCGGAGGATCTCGACGACCTCCGAGCGCAGCACGAGCTCCTCGGTGCGCTGCTCCGGGTAGCGGCCGCGACCGCCTCGGCCGTTGCGGCCGCCCCTGCCGCCGCGCTCGACCCGGGAGCCGCCCTGGGCCATGCGGGCGAGCTCGGGGTTCACCCGGTTCGTCGCCGCCCGACCGGAGGAGTCGAAGAGATCGACCAGCTTGCCGCCCACCAGGACATGCTGGTCGAGCGGGACGGGCCGCTCCTCGGAGACGATGACCTCGGTCTCGCCCCGGACGGTCTGGAGCCAGTCGCCGAACTCCTCGGCGTTCGACACGGTCGCGCTGAGCGAGACCAGCCGCACGCGCTGCGGGAGGTGGATGATGACCTCCTCCCAGACGGCGCCGCGGAAGCGGTCGGCGAGGTAGTGCACCTCGTCCATCACGACGTAGGCGAGGTCGCGCAGGAGGTCCGAGTCGGCGTACAGCATGTTGCGCAGCACCTCGGTCGTCATCACGACGATGCGGGCGCGCGCGTTGACGTTCGAGTCGCCGGTCAGCAGGCCGACCTCGGAGGCTCCGTAGTCCTCGACGAACTCCTGGAACTTCTGGTTGCTCAGCGCCTTCATCGGCGTCGTGTAGAAGACCTTGGCCGTCGGGTCCTGCATGGCCAGGTGGATCGCGAACTCGGCCACCGCGGTCTTGCCGGCGCCGGTGGGCGCGGCGACGAGGACGCTGTGGCCGTCGTCGAGCGCGCTGCAGGCCTCGTACTGGAAGGGGTCGAGGTCGAACGCGAGGGTCGAGCGGAACGCCTCGACCCTCGCGTGGCCCTGGCGCGTCCGGAACGCGGCGAACCGCTCGGCGGGAGACGGTCCGGTCACGCGGGCAGGTCGGAGGGGCTGCCGTCGAACACCAGCTGGCGCTTGGCGGCGCGCCGGTCGTGCAGGATCGCGATCCCGCAGGCGAGGAAGAACAGGAAGATGATCGGGATGGCCAGGAGGAACATCGAGATCGGGTCGGCCGCGGGGGTCGCGATCGCCGTGAAGAGCACGATCGCCATGATCGCGATGCGCCACGACTTGAGGATCAGCATGCCGGGGAGGATGCCGAGGAAGTTGAGGAGCACCAGGAAGACGGGCAGCACGAAGGCGATGCCGACGACCAGCACGAGCTTGAGAACGAACTCGTAGTAGATCTTGGCGTCGAGGAAGCTCGCCGCGTTGCTGCCGGTGAAGCTCGTCAGGAGCTCCACGATGTGCGGGAACACGAACCAGCCGGCCGCGCAGCCCGCGAAGAACAGCGGGATGGCGGTGAGGATGAAGCCGAGGCCGTACCGCATCTCCTTGCGGGTCAGGCCCGGGACGAGGAACGCCCAGATCTGGTACAGCCAGACCGGGCTTGCCAGGACGATGCCCACCGTGATGGCGATCTGCAGCCGCAGGTCGAAGGCACCGGCGATCGTCGGGAAGTTGAGGATCGCCTCCTTGCCCTGGGTGGAGGCCACCTCGGAGATCGGAGCCTTGAGGGCCTCGAAGACCCACTCCGAGACGAACCACCCCGCGACGCACGCGATGACGATCGCGATCGCCGACTTGAAGAGCCTGTTGCGAAGCTCGACGAGGTGCGCCCCGAGCGACATGCGCCCGTCGGGGTTCTTCGTCCGCTTCGTCCGTGGCTTCTTCGGTGCCACGGACGTCATTACTTGAGCGGGGACTCGGGCGGCGTGGTGGTGCCGGTGCCGGTGGTCGTGCCGGTGGATCCGGCGACGGTGCCGGTGGTCCCCTCGGTCGACTCACGGCGCTCGGTGCCGTCCTCGTCCTTCATGGTCTTGACCTCGCTCTTGAAGATCCGCATCGACTGCCCGACACTGCGGGCCAGCTGCGGGAGCTTGGGCGCACCGAACAGGAGGAGGATCACGGCGAGGATGATGAGGAGGTGCCACCCCTGGAGGCCAGCGAACATTGCAGACTCACTTCACTTGTCGGTTGCGGTGTACGAGGAGCTTACCCTGTTCGACCCGTTCTGACCGGCGGAGATCGATCCTGTCGCGACGTGCGTCACGCCGGCCCTCGTGCGCACGCCTCACGTCGTCGCGATCGGCGAACAGCGACGAGGACGGCCGGGGCGGCAGGTCGTCCGTCATTCCAGGACTCAGTGTCTCGAGTTTCGCGGTGACCTCGGACAGCTGTCCGAGGAGCACCTTCCCCTTGCGCCAGTAGGAGAGGGCGAAGAGGACCAGCATCGCCAGAGCGCCCAGCGCGAGGCCGAGCCAGATCAGGATCCACGACCACCAGGTCACGACGGCTCCCCCTCGTTCGCGGCGAGCGCGGAGGCCGCCCAGAGCGCGACCGCGGTGCGCGCCTCGGGGGGTGCCACCACGGTGACGAGACCCGCCAACGACGCCACCAGGCGCGTCAATCCCTCCAGATGGGCGACGCGGAGACGGACGAGGACACCGTGGTCCTCCTCCCCCGGCACGGGATCGGGGAACTCGGCGTCGGCCGCGTAGTCGCCCAGCAGCACGACGGCGCTGGGGGCGACGCGCAGGTCCACGACGAGATCGGAGGCGGAGGCCTCGAAGAGCCGTTCCGAGAGGGTCACCTCGTTGCGGCGCCGGACGATCGGCGTCCCCGTGTCGCGGAGGGAGCGCATCCTGTCGACCCGGAACGTCCTGACGCCCTCGCGGAGGTGGTCCCATCCGCGCAGGTACCAGTCCCGATCGACCGATTCGAGCACGAAGGGGTCGACGAGCCGGGACTCGGTCTCGCCGCGGGCGCTGCGGTAGTCGAAAGCGACCTGCGTCGCCGAGCCCATCGCTGTCCGCAGGAGCGCCACAGCGCTGTCCGCGCCCGTGCCGCGCGAGACCGCGACCGCGCTCGGGGCCGAGGAGGCGCCGCGTGCGAGCTTCCCCATCAGCGAGGCGATCCGGTCGTTGCCCTGGTTCTCGGGCAGCGCTGCGAGGTACTGCATGCCGGCGATGAGGGCGGCGGCCTCCCGCGCCGAGAACCTCGGCGAGTCGTCGATCGCGACCTGGTGGGTGAGGACGACGTGGTCGTTCTCCTCGAAGTCGTCCCAGCCGATGTCGAAGAGGTCGTTCGCCTGGTACTGCGCGGTCTCGCCGGGGATGCCCGAGACGGCGATGAGGCGCACCGCGCGGCGCACCTCCTCCTCCGGGATCTCGAAGTGCGCGGCGACCTCGGCGACGGAGACGCGGCCCCGGTCGAGCAGGTAGGGAACGAGGGAGAGGAGGACGGCCAGGCGGTCGCGCGCCTGCAGGGAGCGGGGTCTAGCCACGGGGATCCCCTCCATGGTCGTCCAGGGTGCGGCGGAGGCGGTCGAGGACGCGGCGGCGGAGCTCCTCCGGCTCGAGCACCCGCACCTCGGGACCGTGACCGGCGAGCTCGTCCGCGAGCACGTCCGGGTCGGTGTAGTGCAGGCGCAGCAGGCCCTGGCCCTCGCCCTCGGCCTCGGCACGCCCGCCGAGACGGAGGGCGGCGTCGGAGTCGGGGGCGACGCGCAGGAGCGCGCTGTTGCGCTGCAGGATCTCGTCGAGCTGGGCGAGAGCGGTCGCCGCGTGGTCCCCCTCCACGAGAGGCGCGGTGCGGCCGGTGGACGCGACCGGCCCGACGATCCGCGACAGGAGGAAGGTCCGCGTGCCCTCGGCGCCCTCGTCCCAGCCGTGGAGGTGCCAGCGCCCCTGGTGGTTCACCAGGGCGCGGGGCTGCACGGTGCGCACGCGCGGCTCCTCGCCGCCGGGCTTCAGATAGGGGAAGCGGACGACCTGGCCGCGGTCGAGCGCAGCGTTGAGCGGCTCGAACGAGGCCTCGCGGACCCGGATCGAGGGGCTGATGCCGATGACGGGGTCGACGGACTCGACCCCGATCGAGCGCAGCTTGATCAGCGCGCGCCGCGACTCCGCCGAGAGCGTCCCCTCGCGCCAGACCGCCCCGGCCAGGCGGAGCAGCGCGAGCTCCTCCGGGTCGAAGGTCAGGTCGGCCGGGAGGTCGTAGCTGCGCTTCGCGATGCGGTACCGGACGGTCTGGGTGTTGCCCGGGTCGCCCGGGGCGTCGACCGTCTCGATCGGGATGCCCAGCTCGCGCAGGTCGTCCTTGTCGCGCTCGAACTGGCGCTCGAGCGAGGTCCGGTCGCCCCGGCCCACCCGCTGCCGGTAGCCCTGCACCGTGGAGAGGACGTCGGCCTTCGTCAGTCCGTTCTCGGCCGCGACGAGCGCGAGCACGAGGTTGAACAGACGCTCCTCGGCCGGGACGCGGCTCGAGGACGGGGCGTCGGAAGGCACGCCCTCCAGTCTAGGGCCGGGCCCGGTCAGACCTTTCCGAGGATGTCGGCGACGAAGATCAGCGTCGCGCCGCCGGGGATCCCGCCCTGAGGGGAGCCCTGGTCGCCGTAGCCCTGGTCCGGCGGGATGACCGCGATGACCTGGGATCCGACGGGCTGGCCGATGAGGGCGTCGGCGAATCCGGCGATGACTCCGCCCTGGGTGGTCGAGCCGTCGGCGGCCGTGAAGACGGCGGGAGCGCCCTTCTCCCAGCTGGAGTCGAACACCTTCCCGTCGCTCCACTGCCAGCCTGTGTAGGCCACGACGACCTGGTCGCCCTCGGCGACGACGTCGCCGTCGCCCTTCTTGAGCTGGGCGATGCGGAGGTCGGTCGGCGCGTCACCGGAGGGCTTCGCGAGCCCCGGGCGTCCGTCGTCGCCGAGCGTCACCGTCGGGAAGCCGTCGGGCGCGGGCTGGGCGGCGCCGTTCGCGCGGGCCAGCGAGGCCTCACGGACGTCCGCGACGAGCACGAGCGTGTCGTCCTCCGAGATGCCGAGCTGCGACGAGGACTGGCCGAAGCCGTCCTCGGGGGCGATCGCGATGGCGACGCGCGAGCCGACCTGCGTGCAGAGGAGGCCCTCGTTCAGGCCGACGAGCCCGGCTCCGCCGACGCCGAAGCGGGCGGTGCTCGACCCGTCGTAGGGCGAGGTCTCGAGGACCGTGCCGTCCGCTCCGTTGACCAGGGTGTAGTCGATGGTGACGAGCTGGCCCTTCTCGAGCGGTGCGCCCGAGCCCTCGATGAGGGTGCTGACCTGCGTGCCGTCCGCCTTCAGCGGCGTCGGGACGCTGACGTCCGGCTTCGCTCCGAAGTCGCCCGTGGCGCTGACCGCCGCCGAGGAGTCGCCGGAGGAGAACGGAGCGTCGCAGTCCGCCTGCGAGGAGGACGCGGTGCATCCGGTGAGAGCGGCGACGATGCCGATGCCGGCGATGAGCGCGGTGGTCCTGCGCACGGGTCCTCGATTCGAGTGAAGGGGAGCGGTGACGCCCGGGGTGGAGACGGCCCGGAGGCCGGGAACAGCTTAGAGGATGCCCTCGTCGTCGGGCTCCGCGGTCTCCTCGCCGAACCCGCGGGCCCGGGAGAGCTCGGCGCTGGTGGCGGACTCGCGGACCCGCTTGCGCAGGCTCTTGGGGCTCACGGCGCGCTCGCCGAGCGCGCCGGGGGTCCAGGCCTCCACGTCCTCGTCGCTGAAGTCCGTCTTCGACGGGCGACGCTTGAGCTCGGGGAGCACGGTGTCCGGAGCGAGCCGGCGAGCGGTGATGAGGAAGCCGGTGTGGCCGATCATCCGGTGGTCCGGCCGGACCGCGAGGCCCTCGACGTGCCAGCCGCGGACCATGGTCTCGTTCGACGACGGGTTCGTGAACAGGCCCGAGGCGCGGATCGCCTCCGCCGTCCGCGAGAGCTGCGTGACGGTGGCCACGTAGCAGAGGAGCACTCCCCCGGGCGTGAGAGCCTCGGCGGCGACGTCGAGGCACTCCCAGGGCGCGAGCATGTCGAGCACGACGCGGTCGGCCTCGCCGGACGGGACCGTGCCGGGCAGCGCCTCGACGAGGTCGCCGACGGTGACGCTCCAGTTGTCGGGCGTGTAGCCGAGGAAGGTCTCGATGTTCGCCCGTGCGACATCCGCGAACTCCTCGCGCCGCTCGAACGACGACAGCCGGCCGGTCGGACCCACCGCCCGCAGCAGCCAGAGCGAGAGCGCGCCGGAGCCGACACCGGCCTCGACCACGCGGGCGCCGGGGAAGACGTCGGCGAGGGCGAGGATCTGGGCCGCGTCCTTCGGGTACACGATCGCCGCGCCGCGGGGCATCGACATCACGAAGTCGGCGAGGAGAGGGCGCAGCGCGAGGTGCTCGACGCCGACGGTGTTGGTCACCACCGAGCCGTCGGGCAGCCCGATCACCGTGTCGTGCTCGATGCCGCCCCGGTGCGTGTGGAACACCTTGCCGGGAACGAGCGTGATGGTGTTCATCCGCCCCTTGGGTCCCGTCAGCTGGACGCGGTCTCCCGCGCGGAAGGGTCCGGAATGCTGCAGTGCCTCACCGGTCATCGGCGGGCCTCCGTCTCGGTCGTGGCCGGGCCGGAGCCGCGGTGCTCGGAGGACACCGTCGCGAGGTCCGCGACGGTGCGGCCCGCGAGAGTGGGCCAGAGGGCGTAGGGGCCGGCGGGGTCGAGCTCCAGCTGGTGCGGGACGCCGATCGACGCGGCTCCGGAGGCGACGGCCGCGCCGAGGCCCGTGAGGGAGTCCTCGATCGCGACGCAGGCGGCGATGTCGACACCGAGGGTGCTCGCGGCGAGGAGGTACGCCTCGGGGTGAGGCTTGCTGCGCTCGACCATGTCGCCGCTGACGACGGCGGCGAAGGCGGGGAACGGGATCCGGTCCACGACGGCCGCGGCCATCCGCGAGATCGACATCGTGACCAGCGCCTGCGGCACACCCGCCTCGGACACCGCGTGCAGCAGCTCGAGCGCGCCCGGTCGCCACGGGATGCTCACGGCCAGCTGGTCGACGACCTCGTCGGTCATCCGGTCGATGATCGCGTCGACGGAGAGGTCGACGCCCTTGCCCTGCAGGATGCGGGCGGCGGCGGGCAGGCCCGAGCCGACGAGTCCCATCGCGTCCTCGTGGGTCCACACTCCGCCGAAGGAGGAGACGAGCGCGTGCTCCGACGCCATCCAGTACGGCTCGGTGTCGACGAGCGTCCCGTCCATGTCCCAGAGGACGGCGGCGGGGGCGGACGCTCCTCCGAGCGGCTCGGAGGACAGCGGCCGGGCGGAGGTCTCGGGAGTCACGAGCGACCATGGTACCGGCAGGGCCGCGCCCCTCCCCGGCCGCGGGCCGAGAGCGAACAGCGCGGCCGATCCCGCCGGACGGGACGGGCGCGGCCGGGGGCGGTCCTATCCTGGACGGAGGGACAGGCGCGGTGTGCGCTCCCCGCACATCGAGCCGAACGCGGAGATCCTGCCTATGAACGTGATCACGGGGAACGTCCTGGTCGTGGCCTTCGAGGGCTGGAACGACGCCGGGGACGCCGCCAGCGGCGCGCTGCGGCTGGTCAAGGACGCCGGGGAGTACGTGCCCCTCTTCGCCGTCGACGCCGAGCAGTACTACGACTTCCAGTACACCCGCCCCATGCTCTCGATCGGCGAGGACGGCCGCCGCAGCCTCGCCTGGCCCGGCACCCAGATCTTCGGCCCGGCCGACACCTCGGTCGACGCCGAGAGCGCGCTGTACCTCATGATCGGCACCGAGCCCTCGCGCAGCTGGAAGAGCTTCGCGGCCGAGGTCGTCGACGCCATGCTCGCGATAGACATCTCCGCCGTCGTCTTCCTCGGCGCGATGCTCGCCGACGTCCCGCACACCCGGCCGATCTCCATCTTCGCCTCGAGCGAGAACGCGGAGCTGCGGAGCTCGTTCGAGCTCGAGCGCTCCAGCTACGAGGGGCCGGTCGGCATCCTCAGCGTGATCGGCGAGGCCGCACAGAAGGTCGGCATCCCCGCCGTCTCGATCTGGGCCTCCGTCCCGCACTACGTGCACAACGCGCCCTCGCCCAAGGCGATGCTGGCGCTGCTCGAGAAGCTCGAGGAGGTCGTCGGCCTGGCGATCCCCCGCGGCGACCTCGTAGAGGAGGCGGAGGAGTGGGAGCGCGGCATCGACGCCCTCGCCGCCGAGGACGAGGAGATGGCGTCGTACATCGCCCAGCTCGAGCAGGCGCGCGACACCGTCGACTCGCCCGAGGCGAGCGGCGAGGCGATCGCCCAGGAGTTCGAGCGCTACCTGCGCCGCCGCGGCGACGGCCGCTCCGGCGAGGAGCCCTGGCGCCCGTAGCCTCCGCCGGCGCCCGCTCGTCCGAGACGGTCGTCGATCACGGGACCGCTCCCGGCCGCCCTGACGGGACTCGCCCACGACGGGACTCGAGCCTTACGGGACTCGAGCCTGACGGGGTTCAGGCCGGGCGCACCCCGAGCAGGGCGTCGACCGCGTCGCGCAGGAGCGACGGGTCGTCCACGCCCTCGGTCAGTGCGGCGTCGACGACGGCGAGGGCGGCCGGAGTGCCGAGGTCGTCGGCCAGCGCCTCGCGCAGCTGCGCCAGCACCTCGAGCGCCGAGCGCGGTCCGACGGCGGCGAGGGCCGCCTCCCAGCGCGCCAGGCGCGCCTCGGCCGACGGCAGGTCCTCGGGCAGCCACTCCCAGTCGGAGCGGTAGTGGTGCGCGAGGAGCGCGAGGCGGATCGCCCGCGGGTCCGCGCCCTCGCTCCGCAGACGTGAGACCAGCACCAGGTTCCCGAGCGACTTGCTCATCTTCTCGCCCTGGTAGGCGACCATCCCGGCGTGCGCGTAGGCGCGGGCCAGAGGACGGCCGGACAGCGACGCGGCGTGGCCGGCGCTGAACTCGTGGTGCGGGAAGACCAGGTCGCTCCCGCCGCCCTGCAGGGTGAACTCGGGTCCGAGCCGGTCGAGGGCGATCACCGAGCACTCGATGTGCCAGCCCGGACGGCCGCGGCCGACCTCGGCGTCCCAGGCGGGCTCGCCGGCGCGCTCGGCCCGCCAGAGCAGCGGATCGAGGGGGTCGCGCTTGCCGGCGCGCTCCGGGTCGCCCCCGCGCAGCGCCGAGAAGCGGGCCATCGACTCCGCGTCGAGCCGGCTCTCGCTGCCCAGGTGCCAGACGGCGCTCTCGGCCGCGGCGATGTCGTAGTAGAGGTCGCTCGCGCCCTCCTCCGCCGCGTCCGGAGCAGCGACGCGGTAGGCGACGCCGTCGCGCTCCAGGCGGGCGACCGCCTCCGCGATGGGATCCACGGTCTCGGTGACTCCGACGTAGTGCTGCGGAGGCAGGACGCGCAGGGAGGCCATGTCGCCGCGGAACAGCTCGACCTGCTCCTCGGCGAGGTCGCGCCAGTCGACACCGGTGGCCGTCGCACGCTCGAGCAGCGGGTCGTCGACGTCGGTCACGTTCTGGGCGTACTCGACCGTGTAGCCCGCGTCGAGCCAGACGCGCTGGACCGTGTCGAAGGCGAGGTAGGTCGACGCGTGCCCGAGGTGGGTGGCGTCGTAGGGCGTGATGCCGCAGACGTAGAGGCTCGCGACTCCGCTGGGCGCGTCGAGCTCGACGGGGCCGGCGGTCGCGGTGTCGTGCAGGCGCGGTGCGCTCCCCCGGCCGGGCAGGGCGGGGACGTCGGCGGCGGTCCAGGCGCGCATCTAGGCGGCGATCAGGCCGGTGGCGAGCGCGACCATGAGGACGACGCCGAGGACGATGCGGTACACGACGAACGGGAGGAAGCTGCGGCGGGAGATGTAGCTCATGAAGAACGCGATCACGACGAAGCCGACCACGAACGCGACGATGGTCGCCACGAGAGTCTCGAGCCCGCCGACCTGGACCTGGTTCGGGAGCACGACCGGGTCGCTGATGCTCTTGTACAGCTGGTAGAGACCGCTGCCGAACACCGCGGGGATCGCGAGGAGGAAGGAGTAGCGCGCCGCCGCCTTGCGCTCGTAGCCGAGGAAGAGGCCCGCGGTGATGGTGCCTCCCGAGCGCGAGACGCCGGGGATCAGGGCGAGTGCCTGCGCGCCTCCGAAGATCAGGCCGTCGCGGACGCCCAGGTCGCGCAGGCGTCGCTTCTTCGCGCCGACCGCGTCGGCGATGCCGAGCAGGATGCCGAAGAGGATGAGGGTGGTGGCCACCACCCACAGGGAGCGGAGGGTCGTCTCGATCGCGTCCTGGAAGACGAGGCCGAGGACGATGATCGGGAGGCTGCCCAGGATGATGAGCCAGCCCATGCGGGCGTCCGGGTCCGAGCGCGGGATCCGGCCGACGAGGGAGCGCGCCCAGTGCGACACGATCCGCACGATGTCGCGCCAGAAGTAGATGATGACGGCGGTCTCGGTGCCCAGCTGCGTGATCGCGGTGAACGCGGCTCCGGTGTCGCGGCCGCCGAGACCGGGCAGCAGCTCGCTGACGATCCGGAGGTGGGCGCTGGAGGAGATGGGGAGGAATTCGGTCAGACCCTGGACGAGTCCCAGGATCAGCGCGTCGAGCAGGCCCATGCGTCACTTTCGAGGAGGGCTGGGGCGTCGTCGGCCAGCAGTCGGTCGGGATCGGTCGGTGCTGACCCGGTCCGCGGCGCCGTCAGGAGCTCAGCAGGAGATCGGTCAGGACCTTCCTGCCAAACACTAGTGCGTCCAGTGGAACGCGCTCGTCGACCCCGTGGAACAGCGCCGGGAAGTCCAGGGACGACGGCAGCTGGAGCGGCGCGAACCCGTATCCGGTGATGCCGAGCGTCGAGAGCGCCTTGTTGTCGGTTCCTCCGGAGAGCAGGTACGGGAGGACCTCGGCGCCCGGATCGAACCGGCGGATCGAGGCGGCCATGCTCTCGACGAGGGGGCCGGCGAAGGGCACCTCGAGTCCAATGTCGCGGTGCTGGACGAGGATCTCGACGTGCTCGCCCGCGAGGACCTTCAGGCGCTCGAGCACCGCGTCCTCCTCGCCGGGGAGGACGCGCACGTCGATGGTGGCGTCCGCGGTGTCCGGGATGACGTTGGCCTTGTAGCCGGCCGACAGCATCGACGGATTGGCGGTGGTGCGCAGCGTCGCGGCGATGAAGCGCGAGGCGGTGCCGGTGGCGAGTGCCAGCTCCTCCGGAGTGCTGCGCTGAGGGTCGTGGCCGAGCAGGCGGGCGACCTCGTCGAGCAGCTCGCGCGTGGTGTCGGTGAGGCGGGTGGGCCACTCCTCGCTTCCGATGCGGGCGATCGCCTGCGCCAGCCGGGTGACGGCGTTCTCGGAGTTGATCTGCGAGCCGTGCCCCGCCGTGCCGTGCGCGCGGAGGGTCAGCCACATCAGCGCCTTCTCGCCCGTCTGCACGAGATAGGCCCGCTTGCCGGCCAGCTCGATCGAGTAGCCGCCGACCTCGCTGATCGCCTCGGTCGCTCCGGCGAACAGCTCGGGCCGCTCACGGGCCAGGAATCCTGATCCCCGCACACCGCCCGCCTCCTCGTCGGCGAAGAAGGCGATGACGAGGTCGCGGGAGGGGCGCCTCCCCTCACGGAGGATGTCGCCGAGCGAGGCGAGGATCATCGCGTCCATGTTCTTCATGTCGACCGCGCCGCGGCCCCAGAGCATGCCGTCCTTGATCTCGCCGCCGAACGGGTCGACGCTCCAGTTGTCGGCGATGGCGGGCACCACGTCGAGGTGCCCGTGGACGACGAGGGCGCCGCGCTCGCGGTCCTCCCCGGCGACCCGCGCCACGACGCTCGTGCGTCCCGGGTCGGAGTCGATCAGCTCGGGCTCGAGGCCGAGGTCGCGCAGCTTCGCCGCGACGTACTCCGCGGCCGGGCGCTCCGGCTCCGCCTTCCCGTCGCCGTAGTTGCTGGTGTCGAAGCGGATGAGATCGCGCGCGATGAGCGCCGTCTCGTCGAGGGTGCTGTCGGTCACGGGCGCGCTGTCGATGCTGTCGGACATGCGGGCAACGGTACCGGCGCGGGCTCGACGGCGCGCGGAGGAAGGTGGGCCGGGAGGTGGCGTGAGAGGCCCCGGAACCGTGCTAATGTCTTCTTCGGCCGCGGAAACGCAGGTCGAAGGAAACACTCGTCCGGGTGGCGGAAATGGCAGACGCGCTAGCTTGAGGTGCTAGTGCCCGTATAGGGCGTGGGGGTTCAAGTCCCCCCTCGGACACACTGATCGGAACCCCTCGTCTCTCCTCGGAGAGGCGGGGGGTTCCGTCGTTCCCGGCACCGTCCGCTCCTCGCGCCGGCGGGAAAGATGCTGTGGTCGGAGAGAGCAGACGCCCCGCTCTTTCCCGAAGAGGCGGGGCGTCTCCTGCAGTAAACGGGCGCTCCTGCAGTAAACGGGCGCTCCTGCACCGCAGGGGCGCTCCTGCACCGCAGGGCCCTCCTGCACAGACCGTGCCTCGGCGTCAGACGCCTGCTGTCGCCGGCGACCAGCCGAGAGCCGGAGCGATCGATTCCACGACAGTGCGCAGGAGCCGCGCGTTGTACTCGACCCCGAGCTGGTTGGGAAGGGTGAGCAGCAGCGTGTCCGCCTCCTGCACGGCGGCGTCCGCAGCGAGCTCGGCGGAGACGGCGTCCGGCTCGCCCGTGTAGCTGCGGCCGAATCGGGCGCGGACGCCCTCGAGGGTGGCGACCTGGTCCTGCTCGCCGCGGCCGCCGAAGTACAGCCGGTCGAGATCGGTCGTGATCGGAAGGACGCTGCGCGACACGGAGACGCGCGGGGTGCGCTCCCAGCCCGCCTCGCTCCACGCGTCGCGGTACTCGCGGATCTGGCGGGCCTGCAGCTCGTCGAAGGGCACGCCCTCCTCCTCCAGGAGCAGGGTCGACGACTGCAGGTTCATGCCCTGCTCGGCTGCCCAGCGCGCGGTCGCGAAGCTGCCGGCACCCCACCAGATCCGGTCCTCGAGGCCGGGCGAGCGCGGCTCGATCGAGAGCGGGAGCGACTGGCGCGTCATCGCCGGATCCGACTGCGCGACCGGCGCTCCGGCGAGCGCCTCCCGGAGGATGCGCACCTTCTGCCGGGCGAGGTCGGCGTCGGTCATCCCCTCCGGGGGGACGAAGCCGAACGCCTCGGACCCGCGCAGGGCGGTCTCGGGCGATCCCCGGCTGACCCCGAGCTCGAGCCGGCCGTCGGAGATCAGGTCGGTGGCGGCCGCCTCCTCCGCCATGTAGAGCGGGTTCTCGTAGCGCATGTCGATGACCCCGGTGCCGATCTCGATGCGGCGGGTGCGCGCGGCGATCGCCGCCAGCAGCGGGAACGGCGAGGCGAGCTGCGGCGCGAAGTGGTGCACGCGGACGTAGGCGCCGTCGATGCCGATCTCCTCCGCCGCCTCCGCGAGCTCGATCGTCTGGAGGAGGACGTCGCGAGCCGAGCGGGTCTGAGACCCGGGGACGGACTGGTAGTGGCCGAAGGAGAGGAAGCCGATGCGCGAGACCATGCCTGCCTCAGCGCTCGGGGGTCCCCCGCTATTCCCGGAGGGTGTGCACGGCGGACGCCGAACCGCGACAGCGCTCCCGAGGAGTCCTCAATACACGTATGGTGGTCGCGTGCCCGCTGATCGGGGCGGAGAGGGGTCGTCGTGGAGCCGATGGTCGGTCGCCTCGGGGCGACTCTCGGGGTCGCCATGCAGACGATCAGCGGGTCGCAGGTGCAGGCATGCGCTCTCCGTCCGCAGCGGAACCGGTCGCCCGGTCGCGTCTCCGCGTCAGTGCGCCTCGAAGTCGGCGGAGACCGAGGCGGTGACCTCGATGTCCTCCGGCTTGAGGGCCAGCGGCTCCTCAGGAGAGGAGAACGCCTTGGCGCGGCTCATCATCGCCGAGCCGCCCTCGATGCGCGTGTGCGGCCGCAGTCCCGGCTCGAAGAGGGTCAGCACCCGCACCTCGGTCAGGCCGAGGGCCGCAGCATAGGCCTCGGCCCGCTCGCGCGCGTCGCGGACGGCAGCGGTGCGGACCTCGCGCTCGATGCCCGCACGTCGTGCCGCCGTCACGTCCCAGTCGACCCCCGAGATCTGGATCCCCGGCACCTCCGAGATCGAGCCGACCCAGCGCCCGAGAGCCGCGAAGTCCCGGTACTTCACCCGGACCCCGGCGGCCGCGACATGGAACAGCTGCGTGACGTCCGAGTCCTTGATGTACCGGCGGATCGAGGAGACCGAGATCTGATCGGAGGACCACCAGGTGGCGGCGCCGGACGCCTGCTCGGCGGCCGCCTCCTCACGGACCCGCGCGTGCAGGGCGGTGACCTCGGCGAGCGCCTGGGGCCGGGATCGCGACTCGCGCCGGATCTCGAGGCGGACGGTGCCCCGCTCGGCGGGGTGGAAGTGCTGGGCGAGACCGGCGACGGTGATGGTGACCATGGCCCCATCGTGCCGTACGCACCCCGTCAGCTCCGAGCGGCGAGCATCTCCCGGATGCGGTCGGCGAGGGCCCGCTCCGTCGTCAGGTTGCTGACCAGCTGGGCTCGGTGCCCCCCGCAGGCGCCCGGGAGGGGAGCTCCGCTGCTCGGGTCGACCCGGCTGAGCAGTGCCCGCTCCCCCTGGGCGATCGAGGCCTCGAGCAGGGCGAGCCGCCGCTCGAGCCTCTCGGTCTCGAAGCTCTCGGGCGTGATGTCGGACTCGCGGAAGTGGCCGGCTGTGGAAGTGGGGACGCTCATCGATGATCCGTTCCGTCGGGGGCGCCCAGGAGCGGCGCCATCACCAGGAAGACACCGGAGAACGGCGATCATGACGCGAAGGCGCGAAATGCACTGAGACGTGGCGCGCCACCGGCGGTCAGGAGCGGAAGACGGCCAGGTTCTCGTTCTCCACGATGGCGAGGGTGCGGACGAGGCGGGTGTAGCGCTCGACGAGCTCGCCCTCCCCCGCGCCCTGCCCCAGCAGGGCCGAGATGCTCTCGGCGGGGAAGAGGGAGACGATCTCCATCGCGACGGCCCGAGCGTGCTCGGAGGAGAGAGTGCGCGCGTACTCCAGAGCGCGGGTCAGCTGCGGCCTCTCCTCCCCCTCCGGACTCGCCGACGGCGCCGTCGTGGCGGCATGGCCGAGGACCGCCACGAAGACGCGGGCGATCTCGTCGACCCGGAGTGCGCGGACCAGGGTCAGCAGACGCGAGGAGACGCGGGAGACGCCGCGCGCGAGGAGCTCTCCGCTGAGGGCGCGCACCTCGATCACGTCGCCGCCGCCGAACTCGCCGGAGACACGCTTGATGCCCGAGGCGAACAGGCTCGAGCCGGCTCCGATGCTCCGCTCGGCCTCGAGGTTGATCTCGACGCGGCCGCGGCCGGTGGCCACTCCGGAGATCCAGCGCTGCTCCACGGGCGGATGCGCGTGCACGGCGCGGACGAGGGTGCCCGGGCCCGGCCCTCCCAGGGCGCCCAGGATGACCTCGGGGGTGCGCGCCCCGGCGATCCTGGTCGAGACGCCGTTGTGCGCGGCGAGCTCGGCGGCCCGTAGCTTGGAGCGGATGCCCCCTCGGCCGGTGCCGCCCTTCTGCACGCCGATGCGGCGCAGCTCCGAGATGCCCAGCTCCTCGAGGTGCACGCCCTCGGCGATGCTGCCGGCGAAGACGCCGGGGACGTCGGTGAGCAGCAGCAGCAGGTCCGCGCCGAGGAGCATCGCCAATCCGCCGGCGACGCCGTCGTTGTCCGAGCCGGCGGAGTCGATCGTGTCGTTGCCGTTGACCACGGGCACGACTCCGGCGTCGAGGGCGTGGCGGATCGCCTCGGCGACGTGTGCCATCTGCCGGGGAGAGGCGAGGTCGGACTCGCCGATGAGGATCTGCGCGATCAGGGCGCCCGAGAGCTCGGCCACCGAGCGGTAGAAGCCCATCAGGACGGTCTGGCCCACCGCTGCCGCCAGGCGGGCGCTGATCGGCTCCTCCTGCGAGCGGGCGAAGAGCGCCCGGCCCGAGGAGACGGCGCCGGAGGAGACCAGCACGACGTCCCAGCCCAGCGCGCGGGCGGCGAAGGCGCTCTCGAGCGCGCTGGCCAGGAGAACGGGATCCGGACCCGACTGCTTGGTGACCGAGCTGGACCCCATCTTGACCACGAGGGTCCTTCTGCGCGGCGCGGCCGGGGCGGTGGCGTCGGAGTCGGCGGGGTCGGGCAGGGCGTCGGACATGGCTCCATGCTAGAGGCGCGGTAGGAGGCCCTCCCTCGCCGAGACCCGGTGGAGAACGCCCCCGGACGGGAATGTCGGGGGCGGATGCGAGACTGCCCGGGACGTCTGGAACCTCCTTCACGGTGCCCCTTGCCGGGCGGTCACGGAGGGGTCCGAGCGGCTCGCCGGTGGATGTCGGTGGCGATTGACATACTCGAACACATGTTCGAACATGGGCAGATGAGCCCCCCTTCATCCCTCGTCTCCGCGGAGACGGCCGAGGCCGCAGAGCCCCTTCTGCGGCAGCTCGCGTCGGTGAAGGAGCTGCAGTCCCGCATCCGGGACATGCAGGCGACCACTCTCGAGACCAGGAGCCTCGCCACCCTGCCGGCCTTCTCCTCCGTGCTCCCGGGCGGCTCGCTCAAGCAGGGTGCCGCCTACTCGGTGGAGGGCTCGATGAGTCTGGCGATGGGGCTGCTGGCCGGCCCGTCCGCCGAGGGCTCGTGGTGCGGCGTGGTGGGCGTCCCGGAGTTCGGGGCCGAGGCCGCGGCCGGCATGGGGATCGACCTCGAGCGCCTGGTGCTCGTGCCCGCACCGGCCGAGCACTGGCTCACCGTCACCGCCGCTCTGGTCGATGTGCTGACCGTCGTGCTCACCCGTCCGCCCGCCTCCGTCTCCTCGACCGACGTCTCACGTCTGGGAGCACGACTGCGCCAGCGGGGTGCCGCGCTCGTGGTCCTCGGCGAGTGGCCCCAGGCCGAGGCGCGGCTCAGCATCCGCAGCAGCCGCTGGGAGGGGCTCGGCGACGGCCACGGCTACCTGCGCTCCCGGGAGGCGATGGTCGATGTGGTCGGCCGGGCCGGCACCCGGGTGCGCACGGTGCGGATGAGCATGCCCGGCGTCGAGAGCGCCTTCGGCTCCCGGGTCGAGCACGGCCGCCTGCACGAGCGGGCGGTCTGAGATGGCGAGCGCACCCGAGCTGCGGCGGACGATCCTCGTATGGTGCCCCGACTGGCCCCTCCTTGCGGCCGCCGCCGACGCCGGCCTCGGCGCCGGGCACCCCCTGGCCCTCACGGAGAAGAGCCTGGTCTTCGCCTCCTCCCCCGCTGCTCGGGCGGAGGGGGTCCGGCGGGGCATGCGCGTGCGCGAGGCGCAGTCCCGTTGCACGGGTCTCGCCGTCCTCCCGTACGACCCGGTGCTCGACCACCGGGCGTTCGAGCCGCTCATCCAGGCGCTCGAGGAGATCACCCCGGGCGTCCAGCTGATCCGGCCCGGTCTGTGCGCGATCCGCGCCCGCGGTCCGCGCCGCTACTACGGGAGCGAGCAGAGCGCGGCCGAGGCGATCCTGCAGCGGCTGGCCGAGCTGGGTCTCCCCGACGCCCGCATCGGGATCGCCGACGGGCTCTTCGCCTCCGAGCTCGCCGCGAAGCACTCCGGCTGCCCCGTCGCCGTCGTGCCCCCAGGAGCAGCGGCAGGCTTCCTCGCTCCTCTCCCGCTCGACGCCCTCGAGACCGAGTCCGTCGCTGCCCCTGCCCGTGCTCCCCGCCGGGGGGACGACCTGGTGGCGCTCCTGCGCAGGCTCGGCGTCCGCACCCTCGGCGCCTTCGCCGCCCTCCCTCGCGAGGACGTCGCCGCCCGGTTCGGACCGGAGGGCGCCCACGCGCACCTCCTCGCCGCCGGTGCGGAGTCGGAGACGGTGGTGCCCCGGCTCCCGCCGGAGCGCCTCGACCGGGCGATGGAGTTCGAGCCCCCTCTGGACCGCATCGACCAGGCCGCCTTCGCCTTCCGCGTCCCCGCGGAGGAGTTCGTCGCCGGGCTCACCCGCGCACAGCTGGTCGCGACCGCCATCCGCATCGAGGTCGTCAGCGAGCGCGGTGAGGTCTCCTCCCGGAGCTGGCTGCACCCGAGATGGTTCACCCCGGGCGACGTGCTCGACCGGGTCCGCTGGCAGCTGCAGGGCAGCGGGGAGATCGACACCGGTCTCGGAGCGCCGATCTCGCGGCTGTGCGTCGAGCCCGAGGCGGTCGACGCGATCGGCAACCACGAGCAGGGTCTCTGGGGCACCGCTCCGGAGGAGCGCGTCCACCACGGGCTGAGCCGCGTGCAGAGCATGCTCGGGCACGAGGCCGTGATGACCGCGTCGATCGGAGGGGGTCGATCCCTCCGCGACCGCCAGCACCTGATCCCCTGGGGCGACCGGGAGCCGGGCGACGCACGGCCGAGGACCCTGCCCTGGCCCGGCTCCCTGCCGCCGCCCCTCCCGCCGACGGTCTTCGCGGAGCCCGCGGCCGTGCTGGTCCGCGGACCGAGGGGCGAACCCGTCGCCGTCGACGAGCGCGGCGCCCTCAGCTCCGTGCCCGCCTACTTCACCCCCGGGACCTCTCAGGCACGACTGGAGCCCCTCGCCGGATGGGCGGGTCCCTGGCCGATCGACGAGCGCTGGTGGGATACGAGCACCGCCGTCCGCTACGACCGCTTCCAGGTGGTCGACGCCGCCGGTGTCGCCTGGCTGCTGCTCTGCCTCGACGGGGTCTGGGCAGCAGAGGCCCGCTACGACTGAACCGGAGCATCCCTCCACCACCGCGAACGAGCACCGAAGGAGCCCCGATGGGCTGGAACAACCCGCCGATCCCCTGGTCGGAGTTCGAGCGCCGCCTCTCCAGCGGCAAGCGCGCCGACGGCACGGTCGTCCGGGGCGACGGCGGCGACAGTCCGGCCTGGTCGCACAAGCGCCCCGCCTACGTGGCAGGGGACGACGTCCGGCCGCCGGCTCATCCGGTGCCCTACGCCGAGCTGCACGCCCACTCCCACTTCAGCTTCCTCGACGGGGCGAGCAAGCCGGAGCAGCTGGTCGAGGAAGCGGTCCGGCTCGGCATCGACACTCTCGCGCTCACCGACCACGACGGCCTCTACGGCATCGTGAGGATGGCCGAGGCCGCGCAGGGGCACGCCGTCCGCACGGCCTTCGGAGCCGAGCTCTCGATCGGGCTCACCTCGCCTCAGAACGGGGTCGCCGATCCGGAGGGGACCCACCTGCTCGTCCTCGCGCGCCGCGAGGAGGGCTACCACCGCCTCGCCCGTGCGATCACCACCGCCCAGCTCGCCGGAGCCGAGAAGGGCAAGCCGAGCTACGACCTCGAGGAGCTCGCGCGCGCCGCCGACGGCCACTGGATCGTGCTGACGGGCTGCCGCAAGGGAGCGGTCCGTCAAGCGCTCGCCGCCGCAGGAGTGGCCGCGGCCGAGCGGGAGGTCCGCGAGCTCGTCCGGCTCTTCGGTCCCGCCAACGTCCTCGTGGAGCTGTACGACCACGGGGATCCCCTCGCCTCGCGCGCCAACGACCAGCTGGCGGCGATCGCCGAGAAGCTCCGGCTGCAGACGGTCGCCACCGGGAACGTGCACTACGCCCGGCCGGAGGAGCGCCCCCTCCAGACGGCCCTCGCCGCGGTCAGAGCACGCCGGAGCCTCGACGAGATGGACGGCTGGCTCCCCGCCGCAGGCGGCGCCCACCTGCGCTCCGGCGCCGAGATGGCCGAGCGCTTCGGCCGCTACCCCGGCTCCGTGGAGAACACGGTGCGCGTCGCCGACGAGATCGCCTTCGGGCTCGGCCGAGTCCGGCCCCGGCTGCCGCGCCAGGAGGTCCCCGAGGGGCACACCTCGATGAGCTGGCTGCGCGAGCTCGTGCGCGAGGCCGTGCCGGCCAAGTACCCCCGCGCCGACGCCGACGTCCTCGCGCGCCTCGAGAAGGAGCTCGCGGTGATCGAGCAGAAGGACTTCCCGGGCTACTTCCTGATCGTCCACGACATCGTCCACTACGCCAAGCGGAACGGCATCCTCTGCCAGGGACGCGGCTCGGCCGCCAACTCGGCGGTCTGCTACGTCCTGGGCATCACGGCGGTCGACTCGATCTTCTACGACCTGCCGTTCGAGCGGTTCCTCTCCAGCATCCGCGACGAGGAGCCCGACATCGACGTCGACTTCGACTCGGAGCGACGCGAGGAGGTGATCCAGTACGTCTACCGGAAGTACGGACGTCTGAACGCGGCCCAGGTCGCCAACGTCATCACCTACCGGCCCAAGTTCGCCGTGCGCGACATGGCCAAGGCCCTCGGATACAGCGCCGGGCAGCAGGACGGCTGGTCGAAGCAGGTCGAGCGGTGGGGGTCCGTCACCGAGAGCACCGACCACGACATCCCCGAGGACGTGGTCGCCCTGACCACCCGGGTGCTGGGCACGCCCCGGCACCTGGGCATCCACTCCGGCGGCATGGTGCTGACCGACCGGCCCGTGGGCGAGGTCTGCCCGATCGAGCCCGCTCGGATGGAGGACCGCACCGTCCTGCAGTGGGACAAGGACGACTGCGCCTGGATGGGCCTGGTCAAGTTCGACCTCCTCGGGCTCGGGATGCTCGCCGCCCTGCAGTACACGTTCGACCTCGTCGCCGAGCACGTCGGCGAGAAGTGGGACCTCTCCACCCTCCCCCGGGAGGAGAAGGGCGTCTACGACCAGCTCTGCCGCGCCGATTCCATCGGGGTGTTCCAGGTCGAGAGCAGGGCGCAGATGGGCACCCTCCCCCGGCTGCAGCCTCGCCGCTTCTACGATCTGGTGATCGAGGTCGCGCTCATCCGCCCCGGCCCCATCCAGGGCGGTGCGGTCCACCCCTACATCCGCCGCAAGCTCGGCGAGGAGCCGGTGACGTACCAGCACCCCCTCCTCGTGACGCCGCTCAAGCGCACCCTCGGCGTGCCGCTCTTCCAGGAGCAGCTCATGCAGGTGGCCGTGGCCGTCGGCGACTGCAATGCGGAGGACGCCGACCTGCTGCGCCGGGCGATGGGGTCCAAGCGCGGGACCGAGAAGATCGAGACCCTCCGCGAGCGGCTCTACCAGGGGATGGCCCGCAACGGCATCACGGGCGAGGTCGCGGACGACATCTACCTCCGGATCCAGGCCTTCGCGAACTTCGGCTTCGCCGAGAGCCATGCGATCAGCTTCGCCCTGCTGGTCTACGCGAGCGCCTGGCTCCGCCTGCACTACCCCGCCGCGTTCACCGCCGCGCTGCTGAGGGCGCAGCCCATGGGCTTCTACGCCCCGCACACCCTGGTCGCCGATGCCCGGCGTCACGGAGTGGAGGTCGTCTCGCCCGACGTCAACCGCTCCCTGGCGCCTCCCGGGCTCGAGGCGAAGGAGGACGCCCCCGCACGCCGGAGGGGCGGCGCCGCCTACGGGAGCGACGACTGCCTCCGCGCCGATCAGCCGCCCACGGGACTGTTCGACCGCACCGAGCACTTCCACACGGACGACCACAGGCGCGACAGCGGCTTCGTGATCCGGCTCGGGCTGGCAGGGGTGAAGGGCATCGGCACCGCGCTCGCCGAGCACATCGTCGCCGAGCGCGAACGCGGCGGACCCTACGCGAGCATGGCCGACCTCTCGCGTCGGGTCGGTACGACCGCGGCTCAGCTGGAGGCCCTCGGCGCCGCGGGCGCCTTCGACTCGCTCGGTCTGCAGCGTCGGCAGGCGCTCTGGGAGGCCGGCACCGCCGCAGGCGACCGCGAGGAGTTCCTCGCCGGCTCCACGGTCGTCGTGCAGCCCCCGCTCCTGCCGATGCTCTCCCCTCAGGAGCGCGTGGTCTTCGACTTCTGGGCCACCGGCATCTCGCCCGACGACCATCCGCTGCGCCACCTCCGCGAGGGGCTCGCTCGCCGCGGCGCCCGCTCCTCGGCCGATCTCCCCGGCATCCCCTCGGGGACCCGGATCGAGGTCGGCGGGGTCGTGATCCACCGCCAACGTCCCTCCACAGCCGGTGGAGTGACCTTCCTCAACCTCGAGGACGAGCACGGGATCCTCAACGTGATCTGCTCCGTCGGAGTATGGAACCGCTACCGCCGCGTGGCCCGCGAGGCACCCGCCCTGCTGGTCAGGGGGATACTCGAGCGCTCCGACGAGGGGGTGACGAACCTCCTCGCCGACAGGTTCGAGACCCTCACGGTCGGCGCTCGCACCACCTCCCGCAACTTCCGATGACCCCTCAGCGGCACCGCCCGCTCGCCCACGAGAAAGCGACACCATGACCACTCTCGACCACGCCGCTCCCGCTCCGCACCTCGATGCGCCGCTCCTGAACGACCGCGAGCTGCGCGAGCGCGTCTCCTCGCTGATCGGACCGGCCTACCGCCGGGCCCTGTGGCCGATCTTCCTCGACCGCGACGGCGTGCAGCTGCCGATCCTCTACCCGGTGGACGGACTCCCCGTGCACCCCGACGAGGAGAAGACCGAGCGGATCGTCGCCACCCTCGCCAAGGCCGTGGCGCACCAGGACGTGGGCTCCCTCGCCTTCGCCCTGGAACGTCCCGGGCGCGCCTTCCTCGGCGAGACCGATCGGGTCCTCGCCCGTCACCTGGCGGCGGCGTGCCACAAGCGGGCCATCCCCCTCCGCGCGCTCCTGCTCGTCCACGACGAGGGAGTGCGGGTCGTGACCGCGACGGAGTACGCCGCGGTCACGCTCTGAGCGCTCGGGCCCGAGGCGGCCGTTCAGGACATCGGCGGCCGGCCACCTGAACAGCCTGCCGCCACGGAGCTCAGGAGCTCAGGAGTTCAGGAGTTCAGGAGCTCAGGAGCTCAGGAGCTCAGGCGCTCAGGCGCTCAGCGTCACCAGCAGCGAGGAGGCGCCGAGATCCACCTCGGTGTCCCCGGGCTGCACCGCGTACTCCCCGACGCCGAGAAGCGTCTCCGCCACCTCCGGCAGGGCGATGCGGGCGGCGGACTCGCCGACGTTGATCGCCACGGTCACCCGACCGCGGCCGAGAGTCAGCCAGCGGGCCTCCTCGTCGAACTCCACGCGGAGCGACCCGAAGCGCGGGTCCGTCAGCTCGGGGTAGCGGCGGCGGATCGCCGCCAGCTCGCGGTACACCTCGAGGGTGCGGGCGTGACGCCCCTCCCCGACCTCGGACCAGTCGAGCCGCGAGCGCAGGAACGTCTCCGGGTCCTGCGGGTCGGGCACGACCTCCGGATCCCAGCCCATCTTCGCGAACTCCTCGATGCGGCCCTTCGCCGTCGCCTCGCCCAGATCCTTCTCCGGGTGCGAGGTGAAGAACTGCCACGGTGTCGACGCCGCCCACTCCTCGCCCATGAACAGCATGGGAGTGAAAGGGCCCAGCAGCGTCAGAGCAGCGGCGATCGCGAGACGCCCCTCGTCGAGGGACGCCGTCAGACGGTCGCCGACCGCCCGGTTGCCGATCTGGTCGTGGTTCTGGCTGCAGACCACCAGGCGCCAGGTCGGCATGTGCTCGGTGTCCACCGGACGGCCGTGGTGACGGCCGCGGAACGTCGAGAGGGTGCCGTCGTGGAAGAAGCCCCGGGTCAGCACCTTCGCGAGGGCGCCGAGCGGCGCGAAGTCCTCGTAGTAGCCCGTGGTCTCCCCGGTCAGCGCGACGTGGACCGCGTGGTGGAAGTCGTCGCTCCACTGCGCGTCGAGCCCGTAGCCGTGCGCCTCCCGCGGAGTGATCAGCGTCGGGTCGTTGAGGTCGGACTCGGCGATCAGCGTCAGAGGGCGCCCGACGTGGGCCGACAGCACGGCCACCTCGCTCGCCATCTCCTCGAGCACGTGCACGGCCCGCTCGTCCGAGAGGGCGTGCACCGCGTCCAGGCGCAGGGCGTCGACGTGGTAGTCGCGCAGCCACATCAGAGCGTTGTCGATGATGTACCCGCGGACGGTGTCCGAACCCTCGCCGTCGAGGTTGATCGAGCTGCCCCAGGTGTTGGCCTTCTCGTTCTTGAGGTACGGGCCGAACTCCGGCAGGTAGTTGCCGCTCGGGCCGAGGTGGTTGTAGACGACGTCCTGGACCACGCCGAGGCCGGCACGGTGGGCGGCGTCCACGAAGCGCTGGTACGCCTCGGGTCCGCCGTACGGCTCGTGCACGGCGTACCAGAGGACGCCGTCGTAGCCCCAGTTGTGCGTTCCGTTCACCGCGTTGACCGGCAGCAGCTCGATGAAGTCCACGCCGATCGAGCGCAGGTGCTCGAAGCGCTCCGCCGCCGCGTCCAGGGTGCCCTCGGGTGTGAACGTGCCGAGGTGCAGCTCGTAGATGACGGCGCCGGCGAGCTCGCGCCCGGTCCAGGCGGAGTCGCCCCACTCGTGCGCCGAGGGGTCGAACGTGCGCGAGAGCTCGTGCACGCCCTTCGGCTGGCGAAGCGAGCGGGGGTCCGGCAGCGGACCGCTGCCGTCCACCCGGTACCCGTAGTCGACCTCGCCGGTGGCCGGGGCCGACGCGGGCGCCCGCCACCATCCGTCGTCTCCGTGGCGGGTCATCGTCAGCGACGAGTCGTCGCCGAGAAGGAGCTCGACCGTCGAGGCCTCGGGGGCCCAGACGTCGAACCGCTCGGGCCCGGTCGTCGGGAGTGCGTAGCGGTAGGGAGTCGTGCTGATCACTGCTGTCTCCAGGAGGGGTCGGATCGGTCTGCGGTGCGGTGCGGAACCGGTCAGGAGACCGGGGCGAGCAGTGCCACGGGGTAGTCGGCGAGGATCTCGGCGACCGGAGTCACTCCTCCCGCGAAGGTGCGGCCGGTGAGGACGTCCTCCATCGGGTGCCCGGGCAGGACCACGACCGTGCCGTTCCACCCGCCCGAAGCGGCGAGGCCCTCGGGGAGCCGGGTCGCGACGGTCAGCGCGCCGCCGCGGTCGAAGGCGATCGCGTGCTCGGCGGCGGGCCCGATCGCGGGGACGGCGGCGTAGCGGGTGAACAGCTCGGGGCGGTCGCGGCGGAGCCGGAGGGCGCGCGAGGTGACGAGGAGCTTCGCGGCTCCCTCGGCGTCGATCGCGGGCTTCCAGCCGCCGTCGATCCGCTCCAGCAGCGCTCGACGCTGCCCGAAGTCGACCTCGCGGCGGTTGTCCGGGTCGACGAGGGAGGTCTCCCAGAGCTCGCTGCCCTGGTAGACGTCCGGGATGCCCGGGGCGGTGATCTGCACGAGCTTCGCGGCGAGGCCGTTCGACCAGCCGGCGGCCGACACCCGCTCGACGGTCTGCTCGACCAGCCGGCGGACGGCGGGCTCGTCGAACGCCGCGTCGATCGCCGCGTGCATCCGCTTCTCGAACTGCTCGTCAGGAGCGGTCCAGTGCGTCGAGTCGTCGGCCTCGCGCGACGCCTTCTCGGCGTAGGCGTGCAGGCGCTCGCGGCTCGCGGGCCAGGTCCCCACGACGGCCTCCCAGAGCAGGTGCTCGATCGGGCCGTCGCCGAAGCCGACGAGGGCGTGGAGCTCGCGGAGCGTCGCCGCCCACGCCTCCGGGTCCTCGGCCAGTGCGGTGATGCGGGCACGGGTGTCCTCGCCGCGCTTCGTGTCGTGGGTCGAGAGCGTGGTGAGCGAGGCGGGGAACGAGGCCTGGCGCACGGCCTTGCGGCGGTGGAACTCGACCAGGTCGATCGCGAACTCGTCCGGGTCCGCTCCGACCTCGTTCAGCGAGGTGAGGCGGCTGAAGCGGTAGAACGCCGTGTCCTCGACGCCCTTCGCCATCACCATGCCGGAGGTCTGCTGGAAGCGCACGGACACCGGCGTGCCGGTCTCGCCGAGCGCCGCGGCGACCTCGTCGATGGTCGCGCGGATCTCGGGACGGCGGCGCACGGCGTCGACGCGGGCGTGCTCGAGGTGCTCCGCTCCGTAGGGGAGGTAGCTGCGGTAGACCGGGTAGGTCGCCAGGAGCTCCGCCAGCGCGTCGTCCGCTCCCTCGATGCCGGGGATCAGGCGGGCCAGCCGCAGGACCTCGGAGCGGAGGATGCCGTCGGCGATGCCGCGCTTGGTGTCGTGGATGAGGTCGGCCCACTGCAGCGGGGCGCCCTTCCCCGTGAGCTCGGCGTCGAGGCCCTCCAGCACGGGGCGGGCGTCGGGGTCGACCAGGATGCGGTCGACGTCGGCCAGGGCGTCGTAGCCCGTGGTGCCGACGGTCGCCCAGTGCGGCGGGAGCTCCTCGTCGCCCTCGAGGATCTTCTCGACCCAGACCGGGGCGCCGCCGATCGCGCGGGCCAGGTCGTCGAGGTATCCGCCCGGGTCGGCCAGGCCGTCCGGGTGGTCGACGCGCAGGCCGTCTGCGAGCCCCTCGGTGAACCAGCGGACGATCTCGGCGTGCGAGGCGTCGAACACCTCGGGCCGCTCGACCGTGATGGCGGCGAGGGTGTTCACCGCGAAGAAGCGGCGGTAGTTCAGCTCGGCGTCGGCGCGGCGCCAGTTCACGAGCTCGTAGCTCTGGCGCGCGTGCACCGTGCGGCCGGAGTCGCCGGGCTCGGCGGTGCCGGGCGCGATCGGCAGGCGGTTCTCGTAGTAGTGCAGCTCGTCGCCGACGACCTCGAGCGCGTCGAGTTCGCTGTCGCTGTCGCCCTCGCTCGCACCGTCGCCGAGGATCGGCACGCGCAGCTTCCCGCCCCCCGCCTCCCAGTCGATGTCGAAGGCGGTGGCGTAGCGGGAGGACTTCCCGTTCCTCAGCAGGTCCCACCACCACGAGTTCTCGCTCGGGGTCGCGACGCCCATGTGGTTGGGGACGATGTCGATGAGGACGCCGAGGCCCTCCGCCCGCGCCGCGGCCGAGGCGTTCGCCAGGCCGGCCGCGCCACCGCGGTCGGGATCGACCTCGGTGTGGTCCACCACGTCGTAGCCGTGGTCCGAGCCGGGCTCGGCCTTCAGCAGCGGCGAGAAGTACAGCCAGTCCGCTCCGAGCGCGCGCACGTAGTCGGCGACGCGGGCGGCGTCGTCGAGGTCGAACGCCGACCGGATCTGGAGGCGGTAGGTGGAGGCGGGCAGACGCACGTCAGGCTCCTGTCGAGGGTGCGGTCGCGGAGTCGGTCGACTCGGCGTGGGGGCTGGTGGGTCCCGTCGAGGAGACGATCGGGATGGCCGAGGTGGCCGCCAGGGACGCGAGCGAGGCGGCGACCGAGTGGTCGACCTCGGGCTCGGGGGTGCTGTGCTCCTGGAGGATGACGAGCGACTTCGCCTGGACGGTGAGCATCGCCCCCGCCGGACGCGGGATCGAGTCCGCCTCGGCGCCGGCGGTGTCGACGAGGACGCTCCACTCGAGCGCGTACTCGTCGCTCGGGATCGCGAACTCGACGTCGACGTCGTCGGCGTTGAAGTACAGGAGGAAGCTGTCGTCGGTGACGGGGCGCCCGCGCTGGTCGCGCTCGCGGATCCCGTTGCCGTTGAGGTAGATGCCCACCGATCGGCCGAGACCGGAGTCCCAGTCGGACGGGGACATCTCGGTGCCGGCGGCGGTGAACCAGACGATGTCGGGCAGGGGCTCGCCGTCGCCGCGCAGGACGGGGCGGCCGTCGAAGAAGCGCATGCGGCGGAAGGTCGGGTGCTCGGCGCGCAGGCGGATGAGCGCCGCGGTGAACTCGAGCAGCGGCCGGTCGGCGTGCGCCCAGTCGATCCAGGTCAGCTCGCTGTCCTGGGCGTAGGTGTTGTTGTTGCCGTTCTGGGTCCGGCCCAGCTCGTCGCCGTGGAGGATCATCGGAACGCCCTGGGAGATCAGCATCGTCGCGAGGAAGTTCCGCTGCTGGCGCGCCCGGAGCGCGAGCACCCGCGGGTCGTCCGTGGGCCCCTCCACGCCGTGGTTCCAGGAGCGGTTGTGCGACTCGCCGTCGTTGCCGTCCTCGCCGTTGGCGTCGTTGTGCTTCTCGTTGTACGAGACCAGGTCCCGGAGGGTGAAGCCGTCGTGCGCCGTGACGAAGTTGATCGAGGCGACCGGGTAGCGGCCCGAGTGCGCGTAGAGGTCGGCCGAGCCGGTGAGGCGCGAGGCGAACTCCCCCAGCGTCGACGGCTCGCCGCGCCAGAAGTCGCGGACCGTGTCGCGGTACTTGCCGTTCCACTCCGTCCACTGGGGCGGGAAGTTGCCCACCTGGTAGCCGCCGGGCCCGACGTCCCACGGCTCGGCGATCAGCTTCACCTGCGAGACCACCGGGTCCTGCTGGACGAGCTCGAAGAAGGTGGAGAGCCGGTCGACGTCGTAGAACTCGCGTGCCAGCGCCGAGGCGAGATCGAAGCGGAAGCCGTCGACGCGCATCTCCGTCACCCAGTAGCGCAGCGAGTCCATGATGAGCTGGAGCGAGTGCGGGTGGCGCACGTTCAGGGTGTTCCCGGTGCCGGTGTAGTCCATGTAGTAGCGCTTGTCGTCGTCGACGAGGCGGTAGTAGGCCTCGTTGTCGATGCCGCGGAACGACAGGGTGGGGCCGAGGTGGTTGCCCTCCGCCGTGTGGTTGTAGACCACGTCGAGGATGACCTCGATGCCGGCCGCGTGGAGCGCCTTCACCATGCTCTTGAACTCCTGGACCTGCTGGCCCTGGTCGCCCGTGGAGGAGTAGGTGTTCTGCGGTGCGAAGAAGCCGATCGTGTTGTAGCCCCAGTAGTTCGAGAGGCCCTTGTCCATCAGCGTGGAGTCGTTCACGAACTGGTGCACGGGCATGAGCTCGATCGCCGAGACGCCCAGGTGCTTGAGGTGGTCGATCACCGCGGGGTGGGCGACTCCGGCGTAGGTGCCGCGGAGCTCCTTCGGCACGTCGGGGTGCGTCTTGGTGAGCCCCTTCACGTGCGCCTCGTAGATCACGGTGCTGTCGTAGGAGGTGCGCGGGCGGCGGTCACCGGCCCAGTCGAAGAAGGGGTTGATGACGACGCCCATCATCATGTGCGGCGCCGAGTCCTCGTCGTTCGTCGAGTCCGGGTCGCCGAAGGTGTACGAGAAGAGTGACTGGTCCCAGTCGATCTCCCCCGAGATCGCCTTCGCGTAGGGGTCCAGCAGCAGCTTGTTCGGGTTGCAGCGGTGGCCGGCATCGGGGTCGTACGGTCCGTGGATGCGGAAGCCGTAGCGCTGGCCCGGCTGGACCTGCGGGAGGTAGCAGTGCCAGACGTAGGCGTCCGACTCCTGGATCTCGACGCGCGTCTCGGTGCCGTCCTCCTCGAAGAGGCACAGCTCGACGCGCTCGGCGATCTCGCTGAACAGGGCGAAGTTCGTGCCGCTTCCGTCGAACGTCGCGCCCAACGGGTAGGCGGTTCCGGGCCAGGTCTCCACGAGACTCCTCAGGGGATTGTTCTCGGGCAGTCCGGGAGACGCCGATGTGCGGTCTGCGGATGCCCGACGTCGGGGGTGATGGTCCGTCACTTCCGCGACGGACCGACTGCTCAGCTTAGCGAGCGTGTCTCGAGCATTCCCCTGACGGTCAGCGCTCATCGCGCGGTCCTCCTCCGGTGGTCACGACCGGCGGCCGGAACCGCCGTCCGTTTCGACCTGCGGGCGCGTGAGCGGGCAGGTCGTTCCGGTGGGTCACGCTCGAACAGTACGGTCGCGCCCGGTCCGCCGGGGAGGGCTGGCGCCGCGCCGGGTGCATCGGCTAGAACGCGCCGGAGGGGCTGTCCGGCCCACGCGGAGGGGCCGGCCGGGCTGGGCAGGAGCAGCGATCGGCTCCGTCGTCGAGAGCGCGGCGCCACGTACCGGGGCGCCGCACCGCGATCAGTGCGAGCCGAGCCTGCGCCGCAGGAGATCGATCCGCGCCTGCAGCTGGGTCACGCTCGCCTGCGCCACCGCGGGTCCGCCGCAGAGCCGGCGCAGCTCGGTGTGCACCTGGCCGTGCGACTCGCCCGTCCCCCGTGCCCACAGGCCGACCAGGGAGTTGAGCAGGCTGCGCTGCTCCTTGAGCGTGCGGTAGAGCGGTGCCGGGATCTCGCTCGCCGGCTCGGCCGGGGCCGCCGCGCCCGCGCGGCTGCCGGCGCGCTTGGCCTGCCGCTGCTGCCGGTGCTGGAGCAGCTCCCGCACCTGGTCGGGCTCGAGGAGCCCCGGCAGGCCGATGAAGTCGAGCTCCTCCTCGCTCTCGACCTCGACCTCCATCCCGAACTCGGCGCCCTCGTAGACGACGCGGTCGAAGGTGGCGGCCGAGCCGATCGACTCGAAGCGGCCCTCCTCCAGGAGATCGGAGGACGCCTTGTCGCTGCGCTCGGCGTCGGCCATCAGGTCGGCCTCGGGGTACTCCTCGTCGTCGGAGGTCCTGCGGTCGAGGGCGTGATCGCGCTGCAGCTCCATCGAGCCCGCCAGCGCGAGCAGGCCGGGCACGTTCGGGAGGAACACCGAGGCGGTCTCGCCGCGGCGCCGCGCGCGCACGAAGCGGCCGATCGCCTGGGCGAAGAACAGAGGAGTCGACGCCGATGTCGCGTAGACGCCGACGGCGAGCCTCGGCACGTCGACGCCCTCGGAGACCATGCGGACCGCGACCATCCAGCGACTGGTGTCCTTCGCGAACTCCTCGATCCGGTCGCTCGCCTCCTTCTCGTCGGAGAGCACGACGGTGACGGTCTCGCCGCTGATGTCGCGGAGCATCGCGGCGTAGGCGCGCGCGGTGTAGTGGTCGGTCGCGATGACCAGGCCGCCGGCGTCGGGCACGGCGCGCCGCACCTCGGTGAGGCGGGTGTTCGCGGCGCGGAGGACAGAGGGGATCCAGTCGCCCTTCGGGTCCAGCGCGGTCCGCCAGGCCTGCGAGGTGATGTCCTTGGTGTTGCCCTCGCCGAGCCGCGCCTCCATCTCGTCGCCGGCCTTCGACTTCCAGCGCATCTGCCCGGCGTAGACCATGAACAGCACCGGCCGGACGACGCCGTCCGCGAGCGCGCGGCCGTAGCCGTAGGCGTAGTCGGTGAGCGAGGTGCGGATGCCCTCCTCGTCCGGCAGGTAGCTGACGAACGGGATCGCTGCCGTGTCCGAGCGGAACGGCGTCCCGGTCAGCGAGAGCCGGCGGACGGCGGGCTCGAAGGCCTCGCGCACCGCGTCGCCCCAGCTGAGCGCGTCGCCGGCGTGGTGCACCTCGTCGAGGATGACGAGGGTGCGCCCGGACAGGGTGAGCTCGCGGTGGAGCTCGGCGCGGACCGCGACCTGCGCGTAGGTGACGGCGACGCCGTGGTAGTGGCGGGCGTGGCGGCCCATGCGGTTGGTGAAGGTCGGGTCCAGGCGGATGCCGACGCGGTGCGCGGCCTCGGCCCACTGGCGCTTGAGGTGCTCCGTCGGCGCGACCACGGTGATCCGGTCGACCGTGCGGTTGTGCAGCAGCTCGGCGGCCAGCCGCAGCGCGAAGGTGGTCTTGCCCGCGCCCGGGGTCGCGGCGGCCAGGAAGTCGCGCGGCTCGTGCTGGAAGTAGGCCTCGAGCGCCTCCGCCTGCCAGGCGCGGAGCTTGTTCGCGGTACCCCACGGCGCCCTGCCCGGGAACGACGGGGACAGGTGCTCAGCGGCGGAGGTGCCGACCTGATGACCGAAGCTCGAGGGACTGTTCACGTGGACCGAATCTAGCCGACGCCTCCGACAGCGGCTCGGTCTCCGCGGCCCGCCGGGAGGCGCACGGCGTGTCGCGCCGTGCCACCGGCGGCCTGGTGCGGAGCATGATGGAGGGATGGTCGAGCAGCGTCATCCGTGGTCCCGCTACGTCGCCCTGGGCGACTCCTTCACCGAGGGGATCGGCGATCCCGAGCCCGGCAGCCCCGGCGGGCACCGCGGCTGGGCGGACCGCGTGGCGGAGGTCCTGGGCAGCCAGAACGAGGACTTCGCCTACGCCAACCTGGCGGTGCGCGGCCGCCTCCTGCAGCAGATCGTCGACGAGCAGGTCGAGCCCGCCCTGGAGCTGCGCCCCGACCTCATCACCATCTCCGCGGGCGGGAACGACGTCATCCGCCCGGGGACGGACCCCGACGACATCGCGTCCCGCTTCGAGTCGGGCCTCGCCCGGCTCCGCTCCGACGGGGCGACCGTCGTCCTCTTCACCGGAGTGGACGTGGGCTTCTCCCCCGTGTTCGGGCGGATCCGCGGGAAGGTCGCGATCTACAACGAGAACCTGCGGGCGCTGGCCAAGCGGTACGACTGCATCGTCGCCGACCAGTGGTCCCTCCAGGAGATCCAGGACGTGCGGATGTGGGCGCCGGACCGCCTGCACCTCAACCCGCACGGCCACCACGAGGTCGCGCGCATGGTCCTCGAGTCGCTGAACGTCGAGAACGACCTGCGCCCCCTCGCCCCGGAGCCGCTGCACGCCCGCACGTGGCGTGCCGCCCGCACGGAGGACATCCAGTGGGCGCGGGAGTACCTCGTGCCGTGGGTGCTGCGCCGAGTCCGCCACCAGTCCTCCGGCGACTTCATCACCGCCAAGCGGCCCTCCGCCGAGCGCTGGAGCATCGATCCCGCGGCCTCGGAGCCGGGCTCGGTCGTGCCGGGCAACGCGACGCCGGAGGAGGTCGCCGAGGACATCGCGACCGCGGGCGTGCGGATCATCGGCGATAGGGCCGCGGATCCCCTGGCCTGATCCGCTCCCGGGAGGCGGCGGCTCGCCCCGCGCTCAGCCGAACAGCTCGGCCGGGTGGCCGAGGCGCCAGGCGAAGCCCGGGTCCTCGATCGACCCGTCGGCGACGAGGGGAAGCTCGTACGGGGTGCCGTTGACGTCGACGGTCGCGGTCCCCACGCGCTCGCCGTCGGCGACGGTCTCGAGCGGATCGAGGGCGACCGTGGTCGTCGTCGAGACCGCGCCCCACACCAGCACGGACCGCGCCTCCGCGGTCTCGGCCGTCGCCGTCTCCCCCCAGGCGCTCGTGAGGGTGCCGTACTCCTGCCCCTCGACGGTCAGCGGGACGGTCCGGAAGCCCGCCTCGACGGTCGGGACGAGGGTCAGCACGTCCGCGGCGAGCTGCGGGTGCGTGCGCGCGCCCACCACCACGCCGACCAGGGTGACCGGCCGGCCCTCGACGGTCGAGTCGAGCGAGAACAGCAGGCACGAGCCCGCCTCGTCGGTCGTCCCCGTCTTGATCCCGTCCACTCCCGAGCGGCCGAGGAGCGAGTTGGTGTTGTCGACCTCGCCGACCCCCGGGATGACCGCGGTCGGCATCGCGACGATCGGAGCGAGCACCGGGTCCGCGATCAGCAGCTCGCCCAGGCGCACCATCTCGGCCGTCGTGCTGACCGTCGCCGGCGAGAGCCCGCTGGTGTCGGCGAGGGAGGTCCGCTCGAGCCCCTGCCCGTCGAGCCAGCCGCGCGCCGCGGCGAGGAAGGCGTCCTCCGAGCCGTACGCCCAGATCGCGAGCGACTTCGCGTAGTTGTTCGCGGACGGGAGCATCATGGCGGTCAGCGCCTCCCGCTCGGTCAGCTGCAGACCCGCGGTGACCGGAGCGTTCGAGCCGTTCTCGGCCAGGGTGTCGTTGTAGTACTGCACGTCCGCGCTCGTGAAGGTGATGGTCTCCCCGTCCGTCCCCGCCGCGATCGGCTTCGCCGCGAGGACGACGAGAGCGGTGACGACCTTGGCGATGCTCCCCGTCGGCACGGTTCCGGTGGAGCCGTAGCGGGCGAGCAGCCCGTCCTCCTCCGTCCCGTCGATGCCCACGGCCGCCACGGCGCCGGAGCCGTAGGCAGGCCAGGCCAGAGCGGGCGCGTCGACGGTGCTCGAGACGGGGTCCACCGCGACGGCGCTCGCCGTCGGCAGCTCCGCGGTCGCCGCGTTGGTCGCGTAGGCACCGCCTCCACCGACCAGCACGGTCGCGGCGACGAGACCGGCGACGACCGCCCCGCGCCGTCGACGCGGTCGCGGCTCCGGCGCGGCGGGCTCCCCGAACAGGTCGAGGGCGTCGTCGGATCGGGTCGGGGAGGTCACCCCGTCATCGTACGGGCGGGCCTCTCACCCGTCCCGGACGCCGCCCCGTCGTCGGACGCGGCGGGTGACGCGCGGCACCGACCCCGATCCAGCGTCGGGAGCGTCAGCAGCAGGTCACCGCGGGGCCGCCGAGCGCCGGAGCCGGGCGGTCAGCGCCCGCGGGTCAGCGCCCACAGTGCGACGGCGCTCGCCGAGGCCACGTTGAGCGAGTCGACGCCGTGCAGCATCGGGATGGTGACGACGGTGTCCGAGGCGTCCAGCGCCGCGCGGCTGAGCCCGTCCCCCTCGGCGCCCAGGACGATCGCGACGCGCTCGGGGCGAGCCGCCGCGTACTCGTCGAGCGGCACCGCGTCCGGAGCGAGCGCCAGCGCGGCGACCGAGAAGCCGGCCTCCTCCAGAGCGCGGCGAGCCGGTGCCCACTCGGGGGTGCGCGTCCACGGCACCTGCAGGACCGTGCCCATGCTCACCCGGACGCTGCGCCGGTACAGGGGGTCCGCGCACCGCGGCGTCACGAGCACCGCGTCCGCGCCCATGCCGGCCGCGGCGCGGAAGACGGCGCCGACGTTGGTGTGGTCGACCAGGTCCTCCAGGATCACGACAAGGCGCGCGCCCTCCAGCAGCTCGGCCATCGGCCGCAGCGGCGGACGGTGCATCGAGGCGAGCGCTCCGCGGTGGAGGTGGAACCCGGTCAGCTCCTCGATCAGCGGATCCGGTGCCACGAAGACCGGCACCTCGGGATGACGCTCGAGCACCCCGGCCGCGTCCGGCAGCCGCTTCTCCTGCACCAGGACCGAGCGGGGACGGTGCCCGGCGTCGAGCGCCCGCTCGATCACCTTGGCCGACTCGGCGATGTACAGACCGCCCTCCGGCTCCAGCACCCGCCGCAGCGCCACGTCGGTGAGGCGGTGGTAGTCGGCGAGGAGCGGGTGGTCGAGGTCGGTGATGAGCACGATCGGCATCCCGGCAATCTAGGGCACGGCGCGGACTAAACTCGTCCAGGGGCCGCTCGAACGGCCCTCGAAGGAGGCGCGGATGGAGTCGAGTCCGACACCGGTCGCCGAGGGCCCCGAGGCGCTCGCGGTCGAGCAGGCCGTCGAACTCCTCAGCGGGCGCCGCATCGCCGCCGTCACCGGCGCGGGCATGAGCACCGACTCGGGCATCCCCGACTACCGCGGAGCCGGGGCACCGGTGCGCAGCCCGATGACCTACTCCCAGTTCGTCGCCGATCCCGACTACCGCCGCCGGTATTGGGCCGGCAGCCAGCTCGGCTGGCGCCGCTTCACCAGCACGCTCCCCAACGACGGCCACCGGGCCCTGGCCCGGCTCGAGGAGCGCGGCCTGCTCACGGGCGTCGTCACCCAGAACGTCGACGGCCTGCACGTCCGGGCCGGCTCGCGCCGCGTCGTGGATCTGCACGGCTCGGCGGACCGTGTGCGCTGCATGACCTGCGGCCAGTACTTCGCCCGCGACGCGGTGGCCGAGCGGATCGAGGCGCTCAACCCCTGGCTCGACGACCCCGACGTCTCCTCCCTCAACCCCGACGGCGACGCCGAGGTCCACGACGTCTCGGCGATGACCGTCCCCGAGTGCACGGTCTGCGGCGGGATCCTGAAGCCGGACATCGTCTTCTTCGGCGAGTTCATCCCGACCGAGCGGTTCGAGGAGGCGCGCGCCATCGTCGCGGGCGCCGACGCGCTGCTCGTGGCCGGCTCGTCGCTCGTGGTCAACTCCGGCATCCGCTTCCTCGAGATCGCCCGTCGCGCCCGGATGCCGATCGTGATCGTCAACCGCGGCACCACCAAGGGCGACTCGCGCGCGAGCATCAAGATCGACGGCGGCACCAGCGAGGTGCTCCGCGAGCTCGCCGAGCGCCTGCCCGCGCGCCGCACCGCCGCCCTCTGAGCTCCCGCCCGCTCCGCACCCGACCTCCCGAGAGGCCCCTGTGACCCAGCTCACCCTCGTCCGCCACGGCCAGACCGACTGGAACGCCGCCCGGCGCATCCAGGGCAGGAGCGACATCCCGCTCAATGCGACCGGGCGCGCCCAGGCGCGGGCGGCGGCGCGGCTGCTCGCCGACCGGCGCTTCGACGCGGTGGTCGCCAGTCCGCTGCAGCGCGCCTTCGACACCGGAGCGATCATCGCGCGCGGTCTCGGACTCGACGAGCCGCTGGCGGCGCCGGGCCTGGCCGAGCGCGCCTACGGCGAGGCGGAGGGGATGACCGGTCCCGAGCTCGCCGAGCGCTTCCCCGGAGGCATCGAGCGCGCGCCGATCCCCGGCTGCGAGACCCGCGCCGAGGTCGTCGAGCGGGCGACCGCCGCGCTGCTCGAGGTGGCCGAGCGCTTCCCCGACGCGTCCGTCGTCGTCGCCACGCACGGTGCGGTCATCGGCAGCCTGATCCGCGCGCTCAGCAGCGAGGACCTCCCCGCGCACGGCGTCTCGGTCGGCAACGGCTCCCGGCACGACTTCGCGATCGTCGACGGGGCTCTGCGCATCGTCGGCGTCGACGACTCCGGCGACGTGGTCGTGGCGGACGTCGACCTCGACGACGTGCTCAGCCCGGCCCCGGGAGCCTGACGGCCCCGCCTCCCGGCGGCGGTCCGATCGCCGGCCCCGCGTCAGCGCCGGCCGAGATCCTGCAGGAGCCCGAAGAGCACCCGGGCGGAGTCGCGCCAGGAGAAGGCCGCGGCCCGCTCCGTCGCCCGGGCCGAGTGCGTCCGCCACACGGCGCCGTCCTCGAGCGACCGCACACCGTCCGCGATGCCCTTCGCGCTCGACGGGTCGACGTACACGGCGGCGTCCTGGGCGATCTCGCGGAAGATCGGGATGTCGCTCACCACGACCGGCGTCCCGAGCGCCATCGCCTCGACCAGCGGGATCCCGAAGCCCTCGTCCCTGCTCGCCGTCACGAGAGCGGTCGCCCGCGCGAGCACCGCACGGTACTCCGCGTCCGGCGCCCCCTGGTGGAACACCAGCTTCGCGGTCGGCGCCAGGGCCCGGAGCGTCTCGACGGTCTCGTCGCTCGCCCGGCTCATCAGGTGCAGCTCGTAGTCGGGCAGCAGCCGCATCGCGCGCGCGAGCGTCTCGACGTTCTTGTAGGGCATGAACGAGCCCATGTAGACGAGCGAGCGCGCGGCCGACCGGTCGGGCAGCGATCCCGCCAGAGCGGCGCTCGCCTCGTCGGGCTCGGTCGCCGCGTTCGGGACGACGACCACCGGCCGGGTCGTGAGGCGGTGGGAGCGGATCAGGTCGCGGGTCGTCTCCGAGACGGTGACGACCGCGTCGGCGCGCTGGAGGAGCCTCCGCTGCGGCCACCAGGCGAGGTGGTAGAGCCGCCAGAGCGCGCGCACGGGAGCGGCCAGGTCGCGCGGCGGAGTGCGGTGGCGGTAGTAGATGAGGTCGTGCACGGTCAGGACGAGCCGGTAGCGGCGGCCGAGCGAGCCCATGGTCTGCATCGGCGAGAAGACCACGTCGGGCCGCAGCCGGTTCACCAGCAGCGCGACGAACGGCTCGAACGGGCTGGTCGGCCCGGTCACGCGCTCCCACGGGAGCGACGGGAGCATCGCGAGCTGGCGGCGGTCGCTGATCAGCATGGTCACGTCGTGCAGCTTCGCGAGCTCGCGGACGAGCTCCGCGGTGTAGCGGCTGATCCCGTCGTGCCGCTCGAGCCGGGTGTACCGGCAGTCGACGACGATCCTCATCGGTCGATCCCCTCCTCGAGGGCCGTCCGCAGCACGGCGGCGGCCTCGTCCGGCGTCTCGTAGTGGATCAGGTGGCCGACTCCGTCGATGACGTGCAGGCGGGCGTGCGGCAGCCTCTCGAGCAGGCGGTACTGCGCCGGGAGCGGAGTGATGTCGTCCTGCGCCGCGGCGATCAGCTGCGTCGGCACGCCGATCCGGGAGGCGTACTCGCCGACGTCGTGCGAGACGGAGGCGCGGAACGCCTCGAGGACCGTGTCGCGGGAGGCGAAGGCGCTGAAGTAGCGGTCGTGCTGGTCGTGCACGAAGCGTCGCAGCGCCGGCTCCTTCGTCTTCACCATCGCCAGGCTCATCACCCGCACGATCAGCGGGTCGCTGAGCAGGCGGCGTCCGAGGGGCCCCGGCAGGAGCGCGCCGAGCCGGTAGTAGAGGACGGCGAGCCTGGTCAGGACGCCGCGCGGACCCTGCAGGGCGGGCGCGCCGATCGGGTTGACCAGCACCAGGAGCGGAGCGGGCAGCCCGTCCGCGACGGCCGCGGCCGCGACGATCGAGCCGAAGGAGTGGCCGAGGACGGCCGCCTCGCCGCGGAGCCCCAGCGCGTCGAGGAAGGAGCCGAGCCAGGAGGCGTAGCCGTCCACGTCGTGCGGCAGGCGCGTCATCGGGGTCGAGGCGCCGAAGCCGGGCAGGTCGGGAGCGACGACCCGCACGTCCGCTCCCCCGGCGAGCAGACGGGCGACGACGGGCTCGAGGCCGTGGTGCTCGCCGCGGAACCCGTGCACCAGCACGAGGACGGTCGAGGCGTCCGGAGCGCCGTAGGTCCAGTAGGCGGTGCGGGATCCGGCGACGTCCACCGCGGCCTCGCGGACGGGGACACGGCCGAGATCGGAGGCGTAGGGGGAGGGAGTGGTCATCGCGTTCCTTATCGTAGGGAAACCCCGTCGAAGATCTGGCCGCAACGCCTTGCGTGGCCTCGATCCGAGCCGGGAGCATGATCACGCGCTCGCAACACGGCGCACCGCCCACCCGTCTCGCGAGACGGTCATCCGCTCAGGCAGCAGCAGAAGGAGCACCGTGAGCTTCACGTCGCCGATCCAACTCCCCGGACTCGCCCTCGACCCCCAGTGGTACCGCCGGGCGGTGTTCTACGAGGTGATGATCCGGTCGTACTACGACTCCAACGGCGACGGCGCCGGCGACATCAACGGGCTCGCCTCCAAGCTCGACTACCTGCAGTGGCTCGGGATCGACGCCCTCTGGCTCCCGCCGTTCTACATGTCGCCTCTGCGCGACGGCGGCTACGACGTCTCCGACTTCAAGGCGATCCTCCCCGAGTTCGGCACGATGGAGGACTTCCGCGACCTCGTGCGGAAGGCCCACGAGCGCAACATGCGCATCGTGATGGACTTCCCGCTCAACCACACCAGCGACCAGCACGAGTGGTTCCAGCAGTCCCGGTCCGACCCCGAGGGCCCCTACGGCGACTTCTACGTCTGGAACGACACCGACGACAAGTGGCCGGACATCCGCATCATCTTCGTCGACACCGAGGACTCGAACTGGGCCTTCGACGCCGAGCGCCGCCAGTTCTACTTCCACCGCTTCTTCTCGCACCAGCCGGACCTCAACTTCGAGAACCCCGCCGTGCACGAGGCGATCCACGACGTGGTCAAGTTCTGGCTCGACCTCGGCGTCGACGGCATCCGGCTCGACGCGATCCCCTACCTCTACGAGTCCGACGAGGGCAACGGAGAGGGCGAGCCGCCCACCCACGAGTTCATCAAGAACCTCCGCACCATGGTCGACCGCGACTACCCCGGCCGCATCCTGATCGCCGAGGCGAACCAGTGGCCGCGAGAGGTCGCCGCGTTCTTCGGCACGGAGGAGGAGCCCGAGTGCCACATGGCGTTCGACTTCCCGGTCATGCCGCGCATCTTCTACTCCCTCCGCGCGCAGACGGCGAACGAGCTGAAGAAGGTGCTCTCCGAGACGTTCGACATCCCCAGCGGCGCCGCCTGGGGCGTGTTCCTCCGCAACCACGACGAGCTCACGCTCGAGATGGTGTCCGAGGAGTACCGCCAGGCCATGTACGGCTGGTACGCCTACGACCCGCGGATGCGCTCGAACATCGGCATCCGCCGCAGGCTCGCGCCGCTGCTGGACAACTCGCGTGCCGAGCTCGAGCTGATCAACGCCCTGCTCTTCTCCCTCGCCGGCAGCCCGTTCCTGTACTACGGCGACGAGATCGGCATGGGCGACAACATCTGGCTCAACGACCGCGACGCGTCGCGCACGCCGATGCAGTGGACGCCCGACCGCAACGCCGGCTTCTCGGCCGCCGACCCCGGCAAGCTCGTGCAGCCGATCGTCCAGTCGCTCGTCTACCACTACAACCAGGTCAACGTGGAGGCGCAGCTGGCGCAGTCCCGCTCCCTGCTGCACTGGATGCGGAACGTCCTGCACGTGCGCCGCGGCCACCCGGCGTTCGGCCTCGGGTCGATGCGCGTCCTCGAGACGGACCACGAGTCGGTGCTCGCCTTCGTGCGGGACTACGCCGGCTCGGGCTCCGAGATGGGCGACCAGCCCGAGGAGGTGCTCTGCGTCTTCAGCTTCAACCACAACCCGGTCTCGGTCACGATCACCGACCCGGAGAATCCCGGATCGACGCTGAGCGACCTGTTCGGCGGCGGCCGCTTCCCCGGATTCTCGGACGACGGCACGCTGACGATGACGCTCGGCACGCAGGGCTTCTTCTGGCTCCACGTCGCCAAGGCGCACGAGGCCCGCTGACCCGGCAGCACGCCGAGGGGCCTCCGGCCGATGTCGGAGGCCCCCTTTAGGCTGTCGGCGTGAGCACCACCGGAACGACCGAGACGCAGACCGAGCCGATGCTGTTCGACGACGCCGAGCAGGAGCTCGTCCCCTCCGAGGGGGCGCGGTGGTTCGATCTGCTGGCCGTGTTCGACCTCGAGACCACCGGCATCGACGTCCGCACGAGCCGCATCGTCACCGCGCACGTCGGCGTGATCGACGCGGCGGGCGAGCCGATCGAGGGCACGACCTGGCTCGCCGATCCCGGGGTCGAGATCCCGGCCGGCGCCTCCGCCGTCCACGGGATCAGCACCGAGCACGCCCGCGCGCACGGCCGCCCCGCCGGCGAGGTCGTGGCCGAGATCTCCGAGGCGCTGCGCTCGCTCCTCGCCCGCGGCATCCCGGTCGTCGTCTACAACGCCCCCTACGACCTCTCGCTCCTCGCCCACGAGGCGCGCCGCTGGGGCGTGCCCGTGCTGCTCGACCCGAGCCCCGTCGTCGATCCGCTCGTGATCGACAAGGCGGTGGACCGCTACCGCAAGGGCAAGCGCACCCTGACCCTCGCCGCCGAGCACTACGGCGTCGCCCTCACCGAGGCGCACGACGCGGGCGCGGACGCGATCGCGGCGGGTCGGGTCGCCCAGGCGCTGGGCCGCGCCTTCGCCAACGAGCTCGGAGTCGGCGCGGAGGCCCTGCACGCGCTCCAGGTCGACTGGTGCCGCACCCAGGCCGAGTCCTTCCAGGAGTACATGCGCCGCGTCCGCGACGAGTCCTTCGTCGCCGACGGGGGCTGGCCGGTCCGCCACTGACCCCTCAAGTCAGCGTGCGCCCCTCGCGCAGGAGCGCCACGTACTCCGCGATCCGCCGCTCCCGCGTCGCCGCCCGCTTCAGCTGCGAGAGGCGGAAGAGGAACGCGAAGCGCTTCTGCCCGCCGACGGTCGCGAAGAAGGCCAGGGCCTGCGGATCCGCGTCGAGCGCCCGCTGGAAGTCGTCCGGCACCTCCGCATCGCGCTGCCGGTAGGCCGCGTCCCAGCGCCCGTCGGCGCGTGCCCGCTCGACCTCGGCCAGCCCGCCCGGCAGCATCCGGACCTCCGCCAGCAGCCGTGCGACGTGATCGCGGTTGACCTTGGACCACGGGCTAGCGCGACGCCGCGGGGTGAAGGCCTGGAGCTTGAACTGCTCGTCGAAGGCTCCCGCCTGACCGTCGATCCAGCCGTGGCAGAGCGCGATGTCGAGCGCCTCGGCGTAGGTGATCCCCGGATCGACGGCGGCCTTCTTCCGCAGCTTCAGCCGGACTCCGTCCGGGTCGGGCTCGCCGCGGAGGTAGGCGTCCCACTCTTCAGGAGTCGTGAACGGCAGGATCGGCTTGTCGGCGAAGGACACCATGCCGGGACGCTACCGCGTCGGCTCCCCGACGGCCACGGCCCGCCCGTCGGCGCAAGCCCTCGCTCCGCGGACCGCGGCGCTGTGGGATCGGGTGAGCACGTGTTCCCCCTCCCCCCTCTCGCAAGGAGAAGTCATGCCCACGATCCGCACGGTCACCGTCCTCGGCAGCGGAGTGCTCGGCTCCCAGATCGCCTTCCAGTCGTCCTTCCACGGCTTCGCCGTCACCGTCTACGACCTCTCCGACGACGTCCTCGAGTCGGCGCGCGAGCGGCTCCGCGGTCTCGCGGGCGTCTACGAGTCGGTGCCCGGCGGCGTCGCCGGCGGACCGCAGGAGGCGCTCGACTCGCTCCGCCTCACCTCCGACCTCGCGGAGGCCGTCGCGGACGCCGACCTCGTGATCGAGGCCGTCCCCGAGGACCTGGGCCTGAAGCAGGAGCTGTACGGCCGCCTGGGTGTGCTCGCTCCCGAGCGCACGGTCTTCGCGACCAACTCGTCCACGCTGCTCCCCAGCGACCTGAAGGCCTCGACGGGCCGGCCCGACCGGTTCCTCGCGCTGCACTACGCCAACCACGTCTGGGCGCAGAACACGGCCGAGATCATGGGAACGGCGGACACGGACCCCGCCGTGGTCGACGCCGTCGTGGAGTTCGCCGTCTCCAGCGGCCTCGAGCCCATCAGGCTGCAGAAGGAGAAGGCCGGCTACGTCCTGAACTCGCTGCTGGTGCCGCTCCTCAACGCCGCGTCGGGGCTGCTCATGGGCGGCTACGCCGACTACGAGACCATCGACAAGACCTGGAGGATCGGCACCGGCGCCCCGCTCGGACCCTTCCAGATCTTCGACGTCGTCGGTCTGCGGACCGCCTACAACATCGCCGCCGCGGCCCCGGACGAGGCCTCCCAGGCCTTCGCCGCCCACCTGAAGACGGCGTACCTCGATCGCGGCCGCCTCGGAACGGCCACCGGAGAGGGCTTCTACCGCTACTGAGGACCGCCCCGCGGGAACGACGAAGGGCCCCCGACCGTGAGGTCGAGGGCCCTTCGAGGAGTGCTACTTGCCGAAGTTCTTATAGCGGCTGTTGAACTTCTCGACGCGGCCGGCCGAGTCCATGATGCGCTGCTTGCCCGTGTAGAACGGGTGCGAGGCGGAGGAGATCTCGACGTCGATGACGGGGTAGGTCACGCCGTCGAGCTCGATCGTCTTGCTGCTCTTCGCGGTCGAGCGGGTGAGGAAGGTCTCACCGGACGCGAGGTCGCGGAAGACGATCGCGGAGTACTCGGGGTGGATGTCGGTCTTCATGGTCGTGTCCTGTCGTCGATGGTCCTGAACCGCACCTGTCGTCGACGGGAACGGGTGGATGAGGGCGGGCGCACCGCGAACGGGCCCGAACCAGCTACCGAGAATACCAGACCGGCAGCGCGCGCAGAAGTCGCACCGCGCCCGGATCCCGGAGCGGGGTCAGCCGCGGGCGCGGGCCGAGAAGCGCCCGTTCTCGCGGGTGAGAGCGATGTCGAGCCCGAAGGTCTCGGCGAGCATCGCCTCGGTCAGGGACTCGGCCAGCGGGCCCGCCGCCACCACCGCTCCGTCGCGGAGGAGCAGGGCGTGGGTGAAGCCGTCGGGGATCTCCTCGACGTGGTGGGTCACCATCACGATCGCGGGCGACGCCGGGTCCTTCGCGAAGCCGCCCAGCAGCTGGACGAGCTCCTCGCGGGCGCCGAGGTCGAGGCTCGCGGCCGGCTCGTCGAGCAGGAGCAGCTCGGGGTCGGTCATGATCGCACGGGCGATCTGGACGCGCTTCTGCTCGCCGTCCGAGAGCGTCCCGAAGGTGCGCTCGGCGAGGTGCTCGAGCTCCCACTCGGACAGCACGCGGCGGGCGCGGCGCTCGTCGATCGCGTCGTAGCCCTCGTTCCAGCGGCCGGTGACGGCGTAGGCGGCGGTCATCACGACGTCGAGCACGCTCTCGCCGACCGGGAGGCGGCGCGCCATCGCGGTCGAGGCGTAGCCGATGCGCGGGCGCAGCTCGAACACGTCGACCCGGCCGAGGGTCTCCTCGAGCAGGTGCGCGGCACCGGTCGAGGGGTAGTTCTGCGCGGCGGCGATCTGCAGGATCGAGGTCTTGCCCGCCCCGTTGGGGCCGAGGATCACCCAGCGCTCGTCCTCGGCCACGTCCCACGACACGTGGTCGAGGATCCGCTTGCCGTTCCGGACGAAGGACACATCGACGAACGAGACAACGCTGGGCATGGGAGCCATTCTAAAGGAGGCGGCCGGGAGGCTCAGACGAGCGAGTCGTAGATCGCCCGGGTGTCCCGCGCGATCTGCGTCCAGCTGAAGTGGCTCTGCGCGCGCTCGCGGCCCGCGGCGCCCATCCGCTTCGCCGTCTCCGGGTCGGCGACGACCTCGGCGAGGACGGCGGCCAGGTCGGCGACGTAGCGCTCCGGGTCCACGGGGGTGCCGGTGCCGTCGGTGACCTGCTCGATCGGGACGAGACGGCCGGTCACGCCGTCGTCGACGACCTCCGGGATGCCGCCGGTCGCCGTCCCGACGACCGCCGCACCGCAGGCCATCGCCTCGAGGTTGACGATGCCGAGGGGCTCGTAGATCGAGGGGCAGACGAACGTGGTCGCGTTCGTCAGGACCGCGGAGAGCTGGTGGCGCGGCAGATGCCGGTCGATCCAGACGACGCCGGTGCGCTCCTCCTGGAGGCTGCGGACGAGGGAGGTGACCTCGGCCATGATCTCGGGGGTGTCGGGGGCGCCCGCGCAGAGCACGAGCTGCACCTCGGGAGGCAGGGTCGCTGCAGCGCGGAGCAGGTAGGGCAGGCCCTTCTGCCGGGTGATGCGGCCGACGAAGACCACGGAGGGGCGCGAGGGGTCGATGCCCAGCTCGGCGAGGACGGCCTCGTCCTCGACCGGGTGCCAGGCGTCGAGGTCGATGCCGTTGTAGACCACGTGGACCTTCGCCGGGTCCAGGGCCGGGTAGGAGCGGAGGATGTCCTCGCGCATGCCGCCGGACACCGCGATCACGGCGTCGGCGTTCTCGTACGCCTCCCGCTCGATCCAGCTCGAGACGCGGTAGCCGCCGCCGAGCTGCTCGGCCTTCCACGGACGCAGCGGCTCGAGGCTGTGCGCCGAGACCACGTGCGGGATGCCGTGCAGGAGCTGGGCGAGACGCCCCGCGGCGTTGGCGTACCAGGTGTGGGAGTGGACCAGGTCGGCCCCCGCCGCGTCCTGCGCGATCTGCAGGTCGACCCCGAGGGTCTGCAGCGCGCCGTTCGCCTCGGCGAGCTCCGCGGGGACGGAGTACGCGAACGTGCCCTCCTCCTCGCGCGGCGCGCCGAAGCAGCGCACCACGACCTCCAGGTCGCTGCGCAGCGCCTTGGTGAGCTCGGCCACGTGGACACCGGCTCCCCCGTACACCTCGGGCGGGTATTCCTTGGTCAGCAGATCGACTCGCACCCCCGAACCGTAGTACAGGGCGCTCCCCCGGCGACAGCCGGGGTCCACGGGGAAGCCCGAGCCCCTACTGTGGTGCCATGCAGTCAAAGAAGATCTTCGGCATCGTCCTCGCCGGCGGCGAGGGAAAGCGCCTCATGCCCCTCACGGCGGACCGGGCCAAGCCCGCGGTGCCGTTCGGCGGGCAGTACCGGCTGATCGACTTCGCGCTGTCCAACCTGATCAACTCCGGTCTCACCCAGATCGTCGTGCTGACGCAGTACAAGTCGCACTCGCTCGACCGCCACGTCTCGCAGACCTGGCGCCTCTCCGGGCTCCTGAACTCCTACGTCGCCTCGGTCCCCGCGCAGCAGCGCCTGGGCAAGCGCTGGTTCAGCGGCTCGGCCGACGCGATCCTGCAGAGCCTCAACCTGATCCGCGACGAGAAGCCCGACATCGTCGTCGTGGTCGGCGCCGACCACGTCTACCGCATGGACTTCTCGCAGATGATCGACGCGCACATCACGTCCGGTGCGAAGGCGACCGTCGCGGCCATCCGCCAGCCGATCGAGCTCGCGGACCAGTTCGGCGTCATCCAGCTCGCCGGTGACGAGGCGGGCGACGGCATCGTCCCGACGATGATCTCCGAGTTCCTCGAGAAGCCCAAGGACGCCGTCGGCCTGGCCGACTCCCCGCACGAGGTCCTCGCCTCCATGGGCAACTACGTCTTCGACGCGGACGCCCTGATCGACGCGGTCATCCGCGACGGCGAGTCCTCCACGTCTGACCACGACATGGGCGGCGACATCATCCCCGACTTCGTCGCGCGCGGCGAGGCGGGCGTCTACGACCTCAAGCTCAACGACGTCCCCGGCTCGACCGACCGCGACCGCTACTACTGGCGGGACGTCGGCACCATCGACTCCTTCTTCGAGGCCCACCAGGACCTCATCTCGGCGCTGCCGGTCTTCAACCTCTACAACCAGCAGTGGCCGATCTTCTCGTCGCAGCTGAACTCCCCTCCGGCCAAGATCGTCCGCGACGGCAAGGGCAACATGGGATCGACGGTCGACTCGGTCGTCTCGCTCGGCACCGTGATCTCGGGCGCGCACATCGAGCGCAGCGTCGTCGGGCCCTGGACGGTCATCGAGTCGAACGCGACGGTCACCGACTCGGTGGTCTTCGACAAGGTCCGCATCGGCCCGGACGCGCTGGTCGTCCGCGCTATCCTCGACAAGGACGTCGTCGTCGAGCCCGGTGCTCGAGTCGGCGTGGACCACGACCGCGATCGCGAGCGCGGGTTCACCGTCACCGAGTCGGGCATCACCGTCGTCGGCAAGGGCGTCGTCGTCCACCCGTAGCACCCCCGCGGGTCGAGCTCTGCGCCCCGGCGCGCCCACCCGACCGATCGGACCGGCCCATGAGTGAGCGTCCTGCGACGCCTGCCCGCTTCCTCGTCGTCCTCGACGCGGACTCCACCCTCCTCCAGGACGAGGTGATCGAGCTCCTCGCGGTGCACGCCGGCTCCGAGGAGCGCGTCGCCGCCGTCACGGAGCGGGCGATGCGCGGCGAGCTCGACTTCGGCGAGAGCCTCCGCGAGCGGGTCGCCACTCTCGCCGGGGTCCCGGAGTCGGTGCTCCCCGGTGTGAGCTCGGGCGTCCGCGTCACGCCCGGCGCCGCCGAGCTCGTGGCCGGCGTCCACGCCGCCGGCGGCCGCATCGGTGTGGTGTCCGGAGGGTTCCACGAGGTCCTCGACCCGGTCGCCGGTGCGCTCGGCCTCGACTTCGTCCGGGCCAACCGCCTCTGCTGCGGGGACGGCCTGCTGACCGGAGCGGTCGACGGGGCGGTCATCGACGCCGCGGCCAAGGCGGAGGCGCTCCGCGAGTGGGCGGCGGTCTCGGGCGTCCCGCCGCAGCGCACGATCGCCGTCGGCGACGGTGCGAACGACCTGGAGATGATGGCGGTCGCCTCCCTCGCGGTCGCCTTCAACGCCAAGCCCCTGGTGCGCGAGCGCGCCGACCTCGTCGTCGGCGGCCTCGACCTGTCGCAGCTGCTGCCTGTCCTCGGCCTCCGCGGCTGAGGCCCGCCTCCCCCGGCCTCAGGAAGGTCAGCGGCCCGCGATCGCGACGAGTCCGGCGCAGCCGAGCGCCAGCGCCCAGCTGACGAGCGAGCCCACCAGGAAGTACTCCGCCTTCTCGCCGCTGCCGCCGTCGCGGGAGATCTCGGGGAAGCGCACGATCCCCTTGGCCGCGAGCACGGCACCGGCGAGGCCGATCGCTCCGGCGAGCGTGAGACCGGCGATCAGCAGCCGCTCCAGCGGTCCGATCGTGCGCCCGCCCTGGAGGTCCGGCAGGCGGGCGTCGGCCGGCTCCCGACGCGCGAACCGCTCGCTCCAGCGCGGACGCGGCGCGGGCTCGGCCTGCGGGAGCTCGCGGAACAGCGCCGCCCGCACGATCACGTTGCCGCTCTCCAGCAGGAAGAGCCCGGCTCCGACCGCCAGAGCGAGCTGCTCGATCGGAGGGAGCGTGCTCGCGACGGTGGTCGGCGCGAGCGGCCCCGTCGGGACGCCGGCGGCGCGGTCGACAGCGGTCAGCACCAGGACCGCCGCGACGAGGGCGACGGCCGGACGCAGACCCCCGGGCGGCCGCGCGTTCTCGACGGTCGTGGTCGTCAGCAGCCAGGCTCCGGCCAGGACGACGACGATCGCCGCACCGAGCGGCGGGGCTCCGACGAGGAGCGCTGCGGTCACGGCTGCGGCGGCGAGCACGGGGACCGCGAGGAGGGCCGCACGGCGGCGGAGGTGCGTGCGCGCGAGGTCGCCGAGGCCGATCACGGCGAGCAGCAGCGCCGTCAGCACGTCTCCTCCAGCAGGCGCGCGCCGGCGAGGAGGGCGCCCGCTCCCGCGCGCCGCAGCGCCTGCGAGACGGCGGGCTGCGAGATCGACTCCTGCTCGCCCAGCTCCTTCTGCGACGCTCCGCGCAGGCTCCCCAGCACGAGCCGGCGATCGCGCGCGCTGAGCGCTCCGACCAGCGCGTCGCGGGAGAGGAGGTAGGCGTTGACGGCCGCCTCGCCGGAGTCCCCGTCGGCGTCCCCGGCGACGAACCATCCGCGGGCCGTGGGCACGGCACCGTCCTCGAGCGCATGGGCGCGATCGATGGCCTCGCGCGCGCGCCACCAGCCGGACCCGTCCTCGAGGTCCCCGGCGATCCCCGACCCGACCACCCGCACCTCGCCCAGGCCGATGCCCGCGCGGCAGTCGACGCCGGCCGGGAGCGAGAGGCGCGCCTGCAGCGTCGCCCGGAGCGCGGCGTGGACGGAGGGGTAGATCGCCTGGAACTCGTCGCCGACCGTCGGGTGCAGGGGCTGGATCGCCGGGACCGCGGCCTCCACCTCGGCGAAGCCCCGCTCGATCTCGCGCTGAGCACCCGCGCGGTCGACGAGGGAGCGGGAGGTCACCAGGTCCAGGAGCACGGCGACGACATCGGAGGAGGTCATCGCATAAGCCTAGAGCTTATATCCGTCGGATATAAGCCCAGGGCTTATCGGTCAGTGGCCCATCCCGAGGCCGCCGTCGACCGGGATCACGGCACCCGAGATGTACGCCGCCTCGTCGCCGGCCAGCCAGCGCGTGACCTTCGCGACCTCGGCAGCGGTGCCGTAGCGGGCGAGCGGGATGCTCTTCCGGTACTCCGCCTGCTGCTCCGGCGAGAGCTCCGCGGTCATGTCGGTCTCGATGAAGCCGGGAGCGACGACATTGGCGGTGATGTTGCGGGCGCCGAGCTCGCGGGTCAGCGAGCGGGCGAAGCCCACGAGGGCGGCCTTCGACGAGGAGTAGTTGATCTGGCCCGGCGACCCGTAGAGGCCGACCACGCTGGAGATGAGGACGACGCGGCCGAAGCGCTGCTTGAGCATCCCCTTCGATGCGCGCTTGACGACGCGGAACGCCCCGGTGAGGTTCGTGTCGACGACGGACGTGAAGTCCTCCTCCGTCATGCGCAGCAGCAGGGTGTCGCGGGTGATGCCCGCGTTCGCCACCAGGATCTCGACCGGGCCCAGCTCGGCCTCGACCTGCGTGAACGCGGCGTCGATGGAGGCGGCGTCGGTCACGTCCGCGACGACGGTGAGGGAGCCCTCCGGACCGGAGCCCGAGCGCGCGGTCACGGCGACCCGGTGACCGGCGGCCACGAACTCCTGGGCGATGGCGAAGCCGATCCCCCGGTTGCCCCCGGTGACGAGGACGGTGCGCGGCGTGGTCATGGTGTCCCTCCTGCCGGCGCTCGTGCGGCGCCGGGCGACCCGTACATCCTAGAGGCGCGTCGCGCAACAGATTCCGGGATGAGGCCCTCCCGGCCTGCACCCGCCCGCCGCGACGTAGGCTTGCAGGGCTGTGAAACCACGCGAGACACTCACCTCCCTACCGCCGTCGCCGAGCGCCGAGCGGCGCTCCCGCGCGATCAAGTACTCGATCGCCATGGGCATCAGGATGCTCTGCGTCATCTGCCTGCTCTTCGCCCACGGCTGGTGGCTGCTGTTCTTCGCCATCGGCGCCGTGGTCCTGCCCTACTTCGCCGTCGTGCTGGCCAACGTCGGCAGTGCGGGCGAGCGCGGCAACGTCGAGCGGCCGGGTGCGATCGTCCTCTCCCGGCCGCTCGACGTTGCCGCGCTCGCC
>NZ_PSUU01000103.1:0-803 GCF_002932015.1 Rathayibacter sp. AY1H3 | reverse complement strand
GGCGGGAGGCGGGCACGGGGGCGGCCTCGCGCTCCTCCGGCTCCGGGTCGGCGAGGGCCAGCGCGACAGTGGCGGCCACGTCCTCGACCGCGCGGACGCAGCCGAAGCGGACGATCCGCTCGTCGTCGATCAGGGCCTCGCCGTAGCCCGCGCGGAACGCCGAGCGCTGCACGTCGCTGATCGGCCGCGAGTAGATGACGCCCAGCTCGATCAGGAGCAGGTCGGCCTCCCGCGGGGCGACGGTGGCCTCGTCGAAGTCGATCAGCCAGGGGCGGCCGCTCTCGTCGATGACGACGTTGCCGGGATGCGGGTCGCCGTGGAGGGGCACGCGTGAGGTGGGCGTGCGGGCGCGCTTCAGCCGTCGCTCGGCGCCGGCGAGGGCGTCGAGGCGGGAGCGGTTCCCGCGCCAGAGCGCGGTGAGGAGGGGGCGGGACTCCGGCTGCGCGTCGATCCTCTCGTCGGTCTCGGCGAGGAGGTCGGCGAGCGGACGGCGGACGCGGCGGATTCCCCGCCGCACGGGAGGCGCGAGGGTCGGCGGCTCGGCGTCGTGCACGGAGCGCAGGACCGCGCCGAACCCCTCCCAGTCGAGGGCGTCCTCGCAGGAGTCGACCGCGTCCTCGCCGAGGATCCACGGCGCGACCGAGACCCGCAGCCCCCGGTCCTCCGCCCAGGGGCGCCCGTCGGAGGCGCGGTGCGGCGCCGCGACGCCCGGCACCCCCGCCTCTCCCAGCGACGCCGAGAGCGCGAGTCCGAAGCGCCCGTCGCGGGCCGACGCCTTGACGCTCCAGAGCGCCCCGGAGCCG
>NZ_PSUU01000102.1:0-906 GCF_002932015.1 Rathayibacter sp. AY1H3 | reverse complement strand
CGCCGGAGCGCGTCACGGTGAAGACCGTCTCCTCCCCCGTGTCGTGAGCGACGACCCGGACCGGCGTCGCTCCGTCCGCCCCCGGCTAGGCTGACCCCCGCAAGCAGAGGAGACCGCGGATGCCCGACCACGCGACGCGCGGCAACAACCTCGACCGCGTCCGGCGGCACAACCTCTCGGCGATCCTCCGCCTCGTGCACCGCGGCGGCCCCCGCTCCCGCTCGCAGCTGACCCGCCTGACCGGCCTCAACCGCTCCACGATCGCGGCGCTGGTCGGCGAGCTGGTGGAGCTCGGCATCGTGCGCGAGCGCGAGCCCGCCACACCGAACCAGGTCGGCCGGCCGAGCCCCGTCGTCGAGGCCGATCCCGGAGTCGTCGCGCTCGCCGTGAACCCCGAGATCGACGCCGTCACGGTCGCCGTGGTCGGCGTCGACGCCGTCGTCCGCCGCCGCATCCGCCGCTCCGCCTCCGTCCCCACCGCCGAGGCCGCCGCCCGTCTGGCGGCCGAGGCGGTCGCCGAGCTGCTCGCCGAGCTGCCCGAGGAGACGCGGACCGTCGGCATCGGCGTCGCCGTGCCCGGCCTCGTCCGCGACGCCGACGGCCTCGTCCGGGTCGGCCCGCACCTCGGCTGGGACGACGAGCCCTTCTCCCGCATGCTCGCGGACGCGACCGGCCTGCCCGTCCTCTCGGCGAACGACGCCAACCTCGGTGCACTCGCCGAGAGCGTCCTCGGCGCCGGCCGCGACGTCTCGCACCTCGTCTACCTCAACGGCGGCGCGAGCGGAGTGGGCGCCGGCGTCATCGTCGGCGGCGCGCCTCTGCACGGCATCGACGGCTACGCGGGGGAGATCGGCCACACCCTCGTCAACAGCGCGGGCATCGACTGCCACTGCGGCGCCGTCGGCT
>NZ_PSUU01000101.1:0-1097 GCF_002932015.1 Rathayibacter sp. AY1H3 | reverse complement strand
GGGGCGGCGCGCTCCTCTACCTCTGGCTCTGGGCGCTGGTGCCCCTCGCGCCGCTCGACTCGCGCGACGCGGATCCGGCCGTCCGCCGCTCCGCTCCCGCCTACCCCGCACCCGACCCCGGGCTGCAGGACGAGCGCCCCTCGTCCCCCGAGGCCGTCGCCGAGTGGCGCGAGCGCCAGGAGGCCTGGCGGGCCGAGCGGGAGGCGTTCCGCGCCCAGCAGAGCGCGTCGGCCCGTGAGACGGCCCGCGCCCGGGCGGAGGAGGCGCGACTCGCCGCCGCCGCCGTCACCGCCGCGCGCCTGGAGCGCCAGCGCCTCCGACGCGCCGCGAACCCCCGGCTGCGGGCGAGCCTCACGCTGCTCGCCCTGGGCGCCGCCGCCCTGGCCGGCGCACTGGTCTCGCTCACCGCCTCCGGACCGACGGCCCTCGTCGTCGGAGCCGCCTCGGCCGCGCTCGTGCTCGCCGTGGTGATCGTGCTCGCCGGCCTGTTCCGGAGGCGCGCGATCGCGCTGATCGCCCTCGCGACGGTCGCGCTGGTCACGGCCGCCTGCGCCGCCGTGCTGCCGACCGACCGCGAGCTGCTCCCCGTGCTCGGCACCTACGGCTTCTCGAGCGCCGCTCCCGGCCGCTACGCGACGCTCGCGGCGAGCGACCTGCGCGTCACGGTCGCACCCGGCTACGAGACCTCCGGCGAGCCGCTGGACCTGTGGATCGGCTACGGGCACGTGTCCGTCGCCACGATGGAGGGAACGGCGGTCCGCCTGGAGGCGACCACGGAGGACACCGAGCTCCTCGTGCTGGACGCCGACGGAGGCGCGATCGACGCGCCCCGCGAGGTCCGCACCGCCGACGGCCGTCAGCTGTGGACGCAGACCTTCGGCGATCCCGAGGCCGAGCCGTTCGTGGTCCGCATCGCCCAGGAGGGCGGGTCGATCCGCGTCCAGGACTCCACACCGGGCGCCGACTCCGGCACCATCGCGCCGGACGCCGACGCCACCCCGACACCCTCCACAAGGCGCAGGCCGGCGGCTGGCGGCACGACCGGTTCCACCACCACGCGGAGGAGATCTGGCGGCGCACGCAGGCCGAGCTCGCCG
>NZ_PSUU01000100.1:0-1184 GCF_002932015.1 Rathayibacter sp. AY1H3 | reverse complement strand
ACGCCCCCGAGGTCGCCGCCGAGCACCTCCGCGCCGAGCTGCAGCTGCGGCGCTTCGGCCGGCTCCGCCTCACCATCGACATGGCGCTGGGCAGCGGGATCCTCGCGCCCTACGACCTCGTCGTCCTCCGCCTCGACACCGGCGCGGAGATCATCCGCGTGAAGGCCGATCTCACCGATCCCCACTACCTCCTCGGGCAGGTCGAGCTCGACCTCGAGACGAAGACGGTCGCGGAGTTCCTCGAGGAGTGGCGTCCCGCCTGACCAGGCCGGCACAGCCGCGATCCCGGTGACGGGGACAGCACTGCGCCGAGGCGTCCGGAGCAGGACTGCGTACATCCGCCCCCTCGCCTCACCGACCCGCAGGAACCCTGTCGCGCTCCTCGTCGGCGACCACCACCGGCACCCACGCCCCGCGCGCCGGACGCCCCGCCCACCACACGTACACCCCGGCGGCGACAACGGCGCCTCCGGCCGCGATCGCCCACCAGGGATACCCTGCGACGTCGGGCGACTCCCCCGCCGCGTCCACGTCCGACTGGGGCGTCGGGATCACCCGTTCGCCGGTGACGAGGATGCGGTGGGTGTTGATCCCGAGCGGGGTGCAGGTGACGAGGGTCAGGAGGTCCTGGCCGGGCTGCACGAGGAGGCTCTGCGTGTCCTCCGGCTCGACGACCAGCGTCTCGCGCACGCGGTAGGTGACCACCTCGCCGTAGACCTCGATGGTGAAGGTGTCGCCGACGTCGACGCGGTCGAGGTGGGTGAAGAGCTCGGCCGAGGCGAGGCCGCGGTGGCCGGTGAGCACCGAGTGGGTGGAGGGGCCGCCGACCGGCAGGGCGGTGCCCTCGAGGTGGCCGACGCCGCGCTCGAGGACGGCGTCGCTCGTGCCGTGGAAGATCGGCAGGTCCACGTCGATGGCGGGGATCCGGATGCGGGCCATCAGACCCTCGGCGTCGCCGCGCAGGAGGGAGGAGTAGCGCTCCCGGTCGGCGACCTGCTCGTCGTCGGCGAGGGGGAGGCGCTCGTTCGCGGCGACGGCCGCGCCGCCTCCGCTCAGGCTCTGGTTGTAGGCGCGGGCCTCGACGAGGTTCTGCCGGAGGGTCTCGGCGCCGAGGTCGGTGATGTCCTGCGTGAGGGAGTCGATCTCGCGCGCCTGCTCGACGGCGCTGAGCCAGCTGGCGGCGA